>JAUWGD010000131.1 GCA_030606585.1 Dehalococcoidales bacterium
CTCGAAACAGAAATCCCCTTACAGTAAAGCGGCGGGGTCTGTAGGAAGCCGCTTATCCACCTGGCCTCGCTGCCGATGGCGACTATGTCTTTGAGCATCTTGTATATGTTGCCGGAGACCATGGTATCTTTCACCCTGCCCACTATTTTACCATTTTCTACCTTATAACCGAGTAATACATTTCCACTGAAATCGCCCCCGAGGATGTTGCCCTGCTCCGCTCCCATGAGCTGCTCGACTACCAGGCCTTCTTTAATATCGGCTACCATATCGTCGAAGGTGGTCTTGCCCGGCTTGACGATGAAGGCGCTGGGAGCGGGGGCGGGCAGACCGCCGCGATTGCGGCTGCCGTTACCGGTGCTCCGGGTGCTGGCCAGCGCCGCCGTTTGCAGGTCGTAGAGGAATCCCCTCACGACGCCCTTTTCAATAAGGGGGGTGCGCTGGCTGGAAACTCCCTCATCGTCGCAGGGTCGGCTTCCCGGACGGTACTCGACCATGGGGTCGTCGTACAGGCTGAACGTTTTGTCAAAGACGGTTATTCCAAGTTTATCGCCAATAGGTGAGGCACCCTCCAGGACCATCTTGCCGTTGAGGGCGGACATCAGTGGAAATATCAGGGCGCTGCCGACTCCATTGGGGGTGAAGACCACCGGCAGTTGCCGGGTTGGCGCCTTGGCGCGGTTCTTCGCCAGGTCGAGTTGTCGCAACACTAAATCCGTTACTTTTTTAGGGTCGGCTAGAGGGTGGCAGGAGCTCTCGCTCTCACCGACGAAAAGCATGTCCGTTTCTTCTATTAAATTACCTTCGATATCCAGGCTGAAAAAGCTCTTGCGATATCCCGCCCGGCCACCGCGGGAGTTTAAAATGCGTATGGAGATAACGCCCCGGCTGACACCGGCCTCGCACATAATGCCCGGCGTATGGCCGGTGACGGCGGCTACCATCTCCTCGCCGAGGTTAATCATTTCCTTGATAGATACGGACTCCACGGCAGGGTCATAAATGTCCACTTCGGGATAGTCCTTCGTATCGGGCATCTGAAACCTGGCCACTGTGCCGAACTCGGAGGTCTCCACGGCGTTCCCGACCAGTACTTCCTCGTCGCCTGTACCGGTAGTCGTGGCGTAGCCAATCCTGCCGTCCTTGATAATGCGCAGGGCAACACTCGTTGTCTGGTTGGTCTGGAGCTGCTTCAATCGGTTGGACTCAAACCTGACCTGAGTTTCTTCCGAGGAGACCTCAAATATTTCCGCTTCCTCGGTTATCTTTTTTGCCCGGGACAGGATTTGCTCCATTTACATACCTCCGACCAGGCATTGTTGAATGCGGATATGCGGACTGCCGTTGGAAACGGGGAGGGGCATCTGTACCCCCTTGCCGCAGCCGCCACCCTGGTTCATATCAAGGTCGTTGCCGATGGCGTCGATGTTTTTCAGGGTGCTGAAAACGTTGCCGGTAAGCATTACCGGCCGTAGCGCCTCGGCTATTTTCCCGTTGCGTATCATATAAGTCTCGCCGGCGGAGAAGGTAAACATTTCCATGCTGGTCATACCGCCGTACCAGTTCTTGGCATATATCCCCTCTTTTATATCCGCAATCATTTCATCGAAGGAGACATTCCCCGGCTCGATGTAGGTATTGGTCATGCGGACGATAGGAGGGTAGCAGTAGTTGATGGCGCGGGCATTGCCGGTGGGCTTTTCCTTCATCTTGGCGGCGGTTTCCCGCGAGTGCAGCCTGCCGACCAGTTTGCCTTCCCTTATAAGGTAGGTCTTGACGGCACGGACGCCCTCGTCATCATATTTATAGCTGCCGCGCAGTCCCGGCTCGGCGGCGGAATCGACGATATTGAGTTGCTTTACGCCGAATAGCTTGCCCAGTTTCATGATTTTACGCATGCGGTCGTTCTCGTAAACGAAGTCGGACTCGGACAGGTGGCCGAAGGCCTCATGCACGAAGACACCCGCCAGGACGGGGTCCAAGACTACCGTATATTCGCCGCCCTTGGCCTGCGGCGCCGTGAGCAGCTCCACAGCGTGCCGGGCCATCTCACTTATCTTATCGTGGAGTCCTTCAATGGCACCGAAGTCACCCAGGCTCCCTAGGCTTAAACCCACCTGCTGCACTTCGCCGTCTTTTGCCGCGATGGCCGTCAGCCGCAGGCCGACATCGGCCCTTTCCTGCGTGATGAAGCTGCCCTCCGAGTTCAGGAAAACGACCTTCTTCCGGCTGTCCGAATAGCCGATTGTTGAGGTCTGTATCTGTGGAATGCTCCAGATAATTTCATTATATTCGTCGAGCAGGTGCTTCTTCTCCGCCAGGGGTATTTCCACGGGATTTTTTGCCACCCCGCTCGGCACCTCGTCGACGGCCGGCTCCACTTCTGCCAGCTTGCTCTTACCACTGCCGGCAGACTGCGCCTGCTCTAACGCCAGCGTAACGCGGTCGGATACTTTGTCGAAGCTGTTGAAGCTGGTAAATCCCCAGCCCCCCTTTACCAGGGCGCGCACGTTGCCGCCGCTGGCGGTAGCCCGGCCGATTGACTCCAGACCCTTTCCCCGGTAGGTGATATGACTGGTCTGGCTCTCCTCCAGGCGTGCCTCTGAATAATCGGCGCGTGGCTGTTTAAGCTGTCCGGCCAGGCTGCGGGCGATAGTATCGATATCCGGCATAATCAGTACCCTCGGCAGGGGAAAACAAGATGGCTTATAATTAAATAAGTTTACCCAACGCCGAAGTATATTGTCAATTTGATGGCAGGACATGCCCGTACGTGTCCAGCCTTGACACGTATCAGCCCGATAGCTTAAACTATGATAGGAATTTTCTTCTCAACCGGAGTCCCCTTCATCTCAACTAATGAGAACAGGTGCGCTATCCGAATCATCCAAGCGAGCAGAGAGGAGATAAGACCGTGACTTACAAAACATTACTCTACGAGAAGGCCGATGGCATCGCCAAAGTTACCCTCAACCGCCCGGAAGCGTTAAACGCCCTCAACAGTACCGTCTACACCGAGCTTTATGATGTGTTCGAAGCGATTGAAAACGATGCGGACGCGCGGGTGGTGGTTCTTACCGGCAGCGGCGAGAAAGCCTTCGCCGCCGGTTCCGATGTCGTCGAAATGCAGCATATGAACACCCTTGAGATTCAACAGTTCGTGGCTGTCATCAGGAAGGCGTCCGACCGTATTTATAGCCTCACCAAACCGACGATTGCCGCCATCAACGGCTACGCCCTCGGCGGCGGCTGCGAGCTGTCCATGTGCTGCGACCTGCGTATATGCTCGGAGAAAGCCAGGTTCGGCCAGCCGGAGATAAACCTGGGGCTGATTCCCGGTGCCTGCGGCACCCAGCGCCTCGCCCGCATCATCGGTATGGCCAAGGCCAAGGAGCTGATTTACCTGGGGGACATGATAAAAGCAGATGAAGCGCTCAGGCTGGGCCTCGTCAACAAGGTTGTCCCGCCGGAGAGCCTGATGGACGAAGCCATGGAATGGGCTAAAAAACTGGCAAGCAAGAGCAGCCCGGTCCTGGCCATGGCCAAGATGGCTATCCAGACCGGTATAGATACCGATATTGCCTCCGGCCTCAATATTGAGGCTCGGTGTGTCGCCCTCTGCTTTGCCACCGAAGACCAGAAAGAGGGCATGAAAGCGTTCCTGGAGAAAAGGGAAGCGAAGTTTAAAAACAGGTAATTTGCGCTTTATTGTCATTCCCGCGAAGGCGGGAATCCAGAGGGGAAAAAGGGTGGCTGGATTGTCGGGTCAAGCCTTCAGGCTGAATCAGGCTGAAGCCCGACAATGACAATTTTAGTTAGTTTGGTATTTATTCAGAAGGAGGTTTGATACCGTGGCGATTAAGAGTGTATTTGTGATTGGTGCCGGAACCATGGGTAACGGCATCGCCCAGGTCAGTGCCCAGGCGGGCTACAACGTGACGATGTCCGATATTAAGGACGAGTTTATCAGCAAAGGTATAGCTGCCATCGAGAAGAGTCTCGACCGCGGAGTGAAAAAGGGGACGATGCAGGAGAGTGAAAAGGCCGAGATAATATCCCGCATCAAGACCACCCTGGACATGAATGACGCCAAAGATGCCGACCTCATTATCGAGGCGGCGCCGGAGGTTATCGATTTAAAGAAGAACATCTTCAAGCAGCTTGACGGGATATGCAAGGATGACGCCATCCTGGCCACCAATACCTCGTCACTGCCCATCGGCGAAATAGCCGCCGCTACCAAACGCCCCGAGAAGGTCGTCGGTATACACTTCATGAATCCGGTGCCGGTAATAAAGGGGGTGGAGGTAATACCGGGGATGAAAACCTCAAACGATGTCCTTGAGGCCAGCAAGGAATATGTCAAGAGTATCGGCAAGGAGCCCTGCGAAGCTAAAGACCTCTCCGGCTTCATCGTCTCACGCCTGGTGGACGTCCTGATGAACGAGGCCATCCGCTGTGTTATGGACGGCAACAAGCCCGAAGAGATTGACAAGGCCATGCGGCTCTGCTGCAACTTCCCCATCGGCCCGCTGGAGCTCTGCGACCTGGCCGGCGCGGATATCGTCCTGCACGGTACGGAGACCATATATTCCGAGTTCGGTGAGCGCTGGACGCCGGCACCGTTACTGAAAAGCATGGTTCAAGAGGGCAAACTCGGGCGTAAGACCGGTCGCGGTTTCTATGATTATACGCAGAAGTAAGTCGCTCCCCGTCGGGATAAATGGGGTGGGGAGCCTGAAATAATAACGAATGGAAGGTAGA
>JAUWGD010000152.1 GCA_030606585.1 Dehalococcoidales bacterium
CAACGCTTATCTCGATTCCGTGCCGATAGTGGCCCTGACCGGACAGGTCGCCAGGCCGTTTATCGGCAAGGACGCCTTCCAGGAGATAGATATTACCGGCATCACGCTGCCCATTACCAAGCACAGCTACGTCGCCATGGATGCCGGTGACCTCGCCGGGATATTCAAAGAGGCATTTCATCTGGCCAGGACCGGACGACCGGGACCGGTGCTTATCGATTTGCCTAAAGATACCCAGACAGACCAGGCCGATTTCAAATATCCTGAGAAGGTGGACTTGCCCGGCTACAAGGTGCCCTCCAGGGGACATCACACGCAGCTAAAGAATGCCGCCAGGCTGATAGATGAGGCGAAGCGACCCCTCATTATCACCGGCAGGGGTGTCATTATATCCGGTGCCAGCGAGGAGCTGAAACAGCTTGCCGAGACAAGCCAGATACCGGTCATTACCACCCTGCTGGGCATCGGCGGCTTTCCGGAAAATCACGTGCTCAGTTACGGCATGGCGGGTATGCACGGTACCGGCTGCGCCAATAAAGCCATGGACAGTACCGACCTGATGATTGCCGTCGGGATGAGGTTCGACGACCGGGTGACGGGCAAGATAAGCGGATTTGCCCCTAATGCCAGGATAATACATATCGATTTAGACCCGGCGGAGATTGGCAAAAATGTGGCGGTAAATATACCGATTGTCGGAGATGTCAAGGCGGTGCTTCAGGCGTTAAACAAGCTGGTTGAGTCCGGGAATCATCTCGAATGGATTAAGCAGCTCGATGAATGGTTGAAACAGCACCCCCTGACGGATGTCAATGATAGTGCCGGATTGCTGCCGCAGTACATCATTCACCAGCTGTACGAGGCAACCCAGGGTGATGCCATCACCGTTACCGGCGTGGGACAGCACCAGATGTGGGCCGCCCAGTACTACCTTCATAAGGAACCGGGCCACTTCATCACGTCGGGTGGACTGGGTACTATGGGCTTTGGTCTGCCGGCGGCGATGGGAGCCAAGGTGGGGCGCCCCGAGAAGACCGTCTGGTGTATCGACGGCGACGGCAGCCTGCAAATGACCATCCAGGAGCTGGCGACACTGGTTCAGGACAACATTGCCGTTAAAATGGCGGTTCTCAATAACGGCTACCTGGGCATGGTGAGGCAGTGGCAGGACCTGTTCTACGATAAAAGGTATGTTGCCACGCCGATTTCCTGCCCCGATTTTGTCAAGGTTGCCGAGGCTTACGGCATTCCCGGTCTGCGCGTTACCCGCCGTGAAGAGGTGGTAGGGGCGATAGACCAGGCAATGGAGTATGACGGCCCGTTTTTAATCGACTTCATGGTGGAGCCGGAAGAAAACGTCTTCCCAATGGTGCCGCCCGGAGCGTCTAATATCGAGTTTATCGAACAACCGAAGAAAGAGGTGTCGACATGGCCACGAACCAGCACACGCTAGTTGCTATTGTTCAGGACAAGCCCGGCGTCCTCAATCGCATGGCGAGCCTTTTCCGCCGGCGCGGGTTCAATATAGAAAGTATTGCCGTGGGGCACAGCGAGGTGGCCCACCTCTCGCGCGTGACCGTCATTGTCAACGGGTCTAACGCCATGGTGGAGCAGGTCAGGAAGCAGCTGGACAAACTTATCGACGTGGTCAGGGTGTCCGATATCACGGGGGATAATATTACCGTGCGCGAACTGGCGCTGGTAAAAGTGAAGGCTAATTCCGCCACGCGCAGTGAAATAATCGAGATAGCCGATATCTTCCGCGCCAACATCGTGGATGTGGCGTCCGACTCTTTAACGATTGAGATAACCGGCGACGAGGATAAAATCGAGTCTATGCTGAAGCTGCTGAAGGGATTCGGCGTCAAGGAGATTGCCCGGACGGGTCGCGTTGCCATGGTCCGGGGGGCTATCGGCGCGTCAGCGGGCGAAAAGACTGCGAAAACTCACGCGAAAAAACAGTCGTAGTCTCAGGGTATAGACAAGATAACATAAAACGTGTATAATATATTCCGAGTAACCATGAAAAACCATAGATGTTCCTTTATTGGGAGAATTAAACTCATCCTTACCGGCCCCTCTCTGATTTAAGAGAGAGGGGAGCAGGCGGTTGTATCTCTGAATAATTTTCCCGAGGAGGAATATTTTTATGGACAAGGTTATAATCTTCGACACCACGCTACGTGACGGGGAGCAGGCGGCGGGGGGCACTCTAAACGTTCAGGAAAAGCTGGAAATTGCTTCGCGTCTGGAAAAACTGGGCGTTGACATCATAGAGGCGGGCTTTCCCGCCAGCAGCCCCGGCGACTTTGAGGCGGTCAGCCTCATTTCCAAAGAGATAAAAAACTCGGTAATCTGTGCGCTGACGCATGCCAACTTTAAAGCCGTCGACCGCGCCTGGGAGGCTATAAAGGGTGCCGCGCACCCGCGCATACATATTTTCCTCTCGGCTTCGGATATCCACCTCATTCATCAGTTGAAGAAAAGCCGCGACGAAATCATGAAGATGGCCTGCGATACTGTGGCCAGGGCTAAAGGCTATACCGGCGATATCGAATTTTCACCGATGGATGCCAGCCGGACCGAGCCGCAGTACCTCTACCAGATTCTGGAAGCCGTCATCGATGCCGGAGCTACCACGGTCAATATTCCCGATACCGTGGGTTACTCCGTGCCCGAGGAATTCGGCGGATTAATCGAGGGCATCTTCAAGAACGTAAAGAATATCGAAAAAGCCGTAATCAGCGTGCACTGCCATAACGACCTGGGCCTGGCGGTAGCCAACAGCCTGGAAGCAGTAAGGCGGGGGGCGCGTCAGGTGGAATGCACTATCAACGGCATCGGCGAAAGGGCGGGAAACGCCTCGCTGGAAGAAATTGTCATGGCTATCCGGACCCGCAAAGACCTCTACGACCTGACGACGGGTATCGATACCAGGCAGATATACAGGACGAGTCGATTGGTCAGCGACCTGACCGGTTTTCTGGTGCAGCCCAATAAGGCAATCGTCGGCGCCAACGCCTTCAGCCATGAATCGGGGATTCATCAGGACGGCGTTATCAAGATGCCCATAACGTATGAAATAATCGACCCCCGGACGGTCGGCGTTCCCTCCAGCAGTCTGGTGCTGGGGAAACTCAGCGGTCGGCACGCTTTTAAGCAGAGGCTTTCCGAGCTGGGTTACAGCCTGGAAGATGAAGACCTGAACCGGGCTTTTACCGCGTTCAAGGAGCTGGCGGACAAGAAGAAGGATATTACCAACCGCGATATCGAGTCGCTGGTAGCCGAAGAGCAGCGTACGGTGTCCGAGGAATATCACCTTAAACGCATACAGGTTACCTGTGGCGATAAGGGTGTTCCCACGGCGGCGGTCAGGCTTATCGGGCCGGACGGTAAGACCATAGAAGATGCCGCCCTGGGTACCGGGCCGATAGACGCGCTTTATAAAGCTATCAATCGCATTGTCAAGGTGCCCAATTCGCTCACCGAGTTCACGGTAAAATCGGTGACGGAGGGCATCGACGCCATCGGCGAGGTATTGATAAGGATAGAGAGCGACGGCGTTACCTATACGGGACGCGGCGCCGATACCGATATTATCGTTTCCAGTGCCAAGGCCTACATTAACGCCCTTAACCGGTTGATAGCCGCCACAGGCGAAGTCAGCTAGTCCCACGACAATTGTCATTCCAGCCCACCCCTTGTCATTCCCGCGAAGGCGGGAATCCAGAGAGGGATAGGCGTAGCTAGATTCTCGGGTCGAGCCTTCAGGCTTCGGCCAGAGAATGACATTAAGCGGCTTCAGCTTGTGCGCTTTTCCACAAATGGTTATAATCTGGTATAACCTGTCTTACGTGGTGGTCGATGGTTGATTGTCCGGATGCATCTATAAATAGGAAAAAGGGGAAATAAATTGAACTTAGCCGAGCAAATTCTGGCGGCTCATGCCGATAAAAAAGAGGTCAGCCCCGGCGAATTCATCAATGTCCGGGTGGACATGATTGTGTCCAACGACATTAC
>JAUWGD010000126.1 GCA_030606585.1 Dehalococcoidales bacterium
CAGTAAAGACGCCAATGAGGATAAAGCCCTGGAGGAAAAGCTCAAAAACGACGAGAAGGAATGCGCCGAGCACCTCATGCTGGTGGACCTCGCCCGCAACGACGTCGGCAGAATCAGCCGGGCGGGCACGGTAGAGGTCACCCAGTTCATGGACATCGAGCGCTACTCGCACGTCATGCACCTGGTATCGCACGTACAGGGGAGACTGCGGGAGGGATTCACGCAGTTCGACGCCATGCGCGCCTGCTTCCCGGCGGGCACGGTCTCCGGAGCGCCCAAGATACGCGCCATGGAAATAATCGCCGAACTGGAGCCGGACAGGCGGGGGCCATATGCGGGGTCGGTGGGTTATTTCGACTTCTCCGGAAACATGGATACGGCTATCGCTATACGTACCATAGTAATAAAAGACGGGGTGGCCTACGTGCAGGCGGGGGGAGGCGTGGTAGCCGACAGCGTCCCCGAAAAGGAATACCAGGAAAGCCTGAGCAAAGCCCAGGCGCTGCTTACCGCGATAGATAATGCGGAGGCCACTTAAGATGATTCTGCTGATTGACAACTACGACAGCTTTACCTATAACCTCTACCAGTACCTCAGCGAACTGGGGGAGGAGGTAAAGGTGGTCAGGAACGACGCCATGACCCTCGACGAAATAGAGAAGCTGGCACCGGAGCGGATAGTCATATCGCCGGGGCCGGGTACGCCGCAGGACGCCGGAATATCCAACGATGTTATCAGGACATTCGGGGGGAGGCTGCCGATACTGGGGGTCTGCCTGGGGCACCAGTGCATCGCTCACGCTTACGGCGGAATCGTTACCCACGCGGGGGAAATAAAGCACGGCAAGACTTCACTGATAAAACACGACGGCAAGGGAGTCTTCGCCGGACTGCCGGATCCGTTCCCGGCCGTGCGTTATCACTCGCTGGCGGTACAACGTGAAAGCCTGCCCGAATGCCTGGAGGTTACCGCGCGGACATTCAATGATATAATCATGGGGCTGAGGCACCGCGAGTACGCGGTCGAGGGAGTACAGTTCCACCCGGAATCTATTATGACCGAAATCGGGAAGGACTTATTAAAGAATTTCCTGCAAATGTCCTATACTGGAGGAAAAGTGGGGAGGTAATGATAATGAAATATAGTATACCAATCGCCATCCTTATAATGATCATAGGTATCGTGATTATTATCACAGCACTCGTCAGCCCGATGATGCTACAGCTGAAAATCGCTCTGGCACTAGCTGGCGCGGCGCTTATTTCCTCAGGACTGATACAATTAGGGCAAGCTCAAGACAAAAAGCAGGACAAAAAGTGGGACGAGGAAAAACATCAGCGGATAATGGACAAACTTGAGAAAATAGAGGAAGAACTTACAAAGCTGGAGCAGCCCAAAAATACAGGAGTGGTTATTGCCGATGTACTGGCCTCCGGTTTGAAATATTACTCCGAACATTTGAACAAGCCTGAGAAGGAAGAGAAGAAAGAGTAGCCAGCGGGATAAGCGGTAGGTGATGCGAGGGTGGTTTGGGTGGGAAAAGATAAAAACGATAAGGGGAAAAATGGGGAGGTGAAATATGGGAAAATATGTAACAGGCGCTATAATTATTGCCCTTCTTACGATAATAGGTGCACTTGCTCTTTATATAATCAACAGGGCTAGCGTAAATATTGCACAACTAATTCAAATACTTGTAACATGTGCTCTCGCATTTATTACTCTCGCTTATGTTATGCGAACTGCTGAAATTGCAGAAGCAACGGCACAACAAGCGGAAGCAAGTGTGAAAATGGCTAAGGAGATGGAAAACCAAAGATACAGTACAGTTCGCCCTGTTATAGATATAGAGGTGAAACCTTTGAGTAATATGGAGCTAACTAAACAGGCATACACTAAGGCGGGAGAATTACAATTACCTAAGACTCTATTATGTAAATTACGAAATATTGGTCTCGGACCAGCCATAGATACATATTCATTTATTTTACTTGATAATGATAATCCTGTAAGGCAGAAACATGGTGTTCTTAAAGTTCAAGATGAATTACCTAAAGTATCATTATGTTTAGAACAGAGAGACGAAGACTGGTTTTTAGTAGTGTACTACAGAGATATATATGGAAGGAGTTTTGAGTCAACCCGAGAAATAATAATTAGTCAAAAAGCAAATGCATTTACATTTGGACGGTTTGATACCAGTCGGCTTAAAAAGGACGAATAGCCATGATTAAAGAAGCCATCGGCAGTTTAGTGGAAGGGCGTTCCCTGAGCTTCGAAGAGGCCTCCGGCAGCATGGAGGAGCTAATGAACGGGGTGGCGACCCCAGCGCAAATAAGCGCCTTCCTGACAGCCCTGTGCGCCAAGGGCGAGACATCCGACGAGATAACGGGGCTGGCCAGCGTCATGAGGGCTAAGGCCTTACCGGTAAACGTAAGCGGCACGACTATCGATATCGTGGGGACGGGGGGAGACGGCTCGGGCAGCTTTAATATATCCACGGCGGCGGCTTTGGTGTTGGCGGGGGCGGGGTTTAAAGTAGCCAAGCACGGCAACCGCGCCGCTTCCAGCCAGTGCGGCAGCGCCGATATCCTCGAAGCGCTGGGGGTAAAGATAGAACTCGGCCCGAGAGCAGTAGCCGAGTGTATTGAGAAAGTCGGCATAGGCTTCATGTTCGCCCCCGTTTTCCACCCGGCGATGAAGCATGCCGCTCCAGTCCGCCGGGAAATCGGCATACGCACAGTATTCAATATCCTCGGCCCGCTGACCAATCCCGCCAGCGCTGAACACGTTGTGCTCGGCGTACCCGGCAAAGAACATGGCGATAAGATAGCCGCTGCGCTTTACCGACTCGGCACGAAACATTCGCTGGTAGTACACGGCACTGACGGCCTTGATGAAATAACGATTAGCGGGAAGTCGCTGGTCTGGGATGTCAGCGAAGACGCACTATCGGAACCTTATGAAATATCGCCAGGAAGCTTCGGGTTCGAAGAAGCGGCCAGGTCGGAAATCCTGGGAGGCACTCCGGAGGAAAACGCCGCGACGCTGCGGCGCATCCTCGATGGAGAAGCCAGCGCCCTGCGTAACACGGTCGTGATGAATGCCGCCGCGGGGCTGGTCGCCGGGAATGTGACGGCAGACTTTAAAAACGCGGCACAACTGGCCGAAGTAGCCATAGACAGCGGCCGGGCAATGGGTAAACTGAAACAGCTGGCGGAGTTAAGCCAGCGTCTGGGGCAATCATGAGACCAACGATACTGGAAAAAATACTCGCCGATAAGAAGATAGAAGTGGAGCAGAGAAAACAGCTTCTGCCACTATCCGATTTGAAGGAGCGCATCGCCCAGTATAAACCACTCGACTTTGCCGCCTCGTTTAAAGGCGAGGGCATCAAGCTGATAGCCGAGGTGAAAAAGGCATCACCTTCCAAGGGAGTACTATGTCCTGACCTGGACCCCGTGGCGCTGGCCATGACTTACGCACAAAACGGCGCCGCGGCGATATCGGTATTGACCGAGGTCACACACTTCCAGGGCAGCCTGAAATGCCTGGCTTCGATTAGAGAAAAGGTGAACATACCGCTGCTGCGCAAGGACTTTATTTTTGAAGAATACCAGGTTTACGAGTCCGCCGCATTCGGCGCCGATGCCATCTTGTTAATAGCATCAGTACTGAGTCCGGAACAGCTCGGCGAACTACTGGAGATAAGTCATAACCTGGGACTATTTTGCCTGGTCGAAGTGCACAACGAGGACGACCTTTTTACGGCGCTCCTGGCGGGAGCTAAAATAATCAGCATTAACAATCGCGACCTTAATACATTCAAGGTAGATACCAATACGACACGCCGACTGCGAATGCTCATTCCGCAGGAGTGTATCGTTATAGGCGCAAGCGGTATCCATAACAAAGACGATATGAAGAAAATGAAGGCGTGCAAGGTGGACGCCGTGCTGGTGGGCGAGGCGCTGGTTACCGCCGACGACGTCCCGGCTAAAATCAAGGAACTGATGTCATGACCAGAATCAAGATTTGCGGCATTAAAAACGAAGAGCAAGCGCTGGCCGCGGCGGAAGCCGGGGCGGACTTCATCGGGCTGGTGTTCGCGCAGAGTCCGCGACAGGTCACTCCCGCGCGGGCGGAAAAGATAGTAACGGAACTGAAGAATAAAAAGGCTTCCGTGGAGGTCGTCGGCGTTTTCGTCAACGCGCACGTGGGTACGGTAAACAGGACTGCCGAGAGGTGCAATCTCGACTGGGTGCAGATGAGCGGCGACGAGCCATGGGAATACTGCCGCGAGCTTGCCCATCCGGTGATACAGGTTATTAGAGTAAGCAGAAATAATAAACCGGAGCAGGTATGCCGGGACCTTGCCTACGGGACGAAACTGCTCAAGAAACAGAGGCATATATACCTCATCGACTCCAACGTAAGCGACAGGTACGGCGGCACGGGTAAAAAGTTCGACTGGAAGCTGGCGGTGCCGATAGCCAGGGAGTTCTCGGTGATTATAGCCGGAGGGCTAAAGCCGGACAACGTTGGCGAAGCGATAAAAGTGATATCCCCGTGGGGAGTGGATGTATCGTCGGGGGTGGAAACGAAGGGTGTCAAAGATATGGAAAAAGTAAGCAAGTTCATAGAAGCGGTAAGGGGAGCCGATGAGCGGGCCTGATACACGCGGATATTTCGGGGAGTACGGCGGGAAGTTCGTGCCGGAAACGCTAATGCCCGCCCTCAGCGAGCTGGAATCGGCTTATACCGAGGCATTGAACGATACCGGCTTTCAGGAGGAGTTCAGCCGACTTTGCCGGGACTATATCGGGCGTCCCACGCCGTTATACCATGCCCGTCAACTATCGGATAAAATCGGCGGGGCTACCATACTGCTGAAACGTGAAGACCTTGCCCACACCGGCGCGCACAAGATAAATAACGCCCTGGGGCAGGGATTGCTCGCCAGACGTATGGGCAAGACCAGAGTAATCGCCGAGACGGGTGCCGGCCAGCACGGGGTCGCCGCGGCTACCGTCTGCGCCATGCTCGGACTGGAATGTATTATCTACATGGGCGTCGAGGATATCCGGCGGCAGGCGCCCAA
>JAUWGD010000203.1 GCA_030606585.1 Dehalococcoidales bacterium
GACAGGGTAAACCTGGAGAGGCCGCTGGGGCTGGGAGGCGAGATAGGCGGCCACCTGGTGCAGGGTCATATCGACGATACCGGCAGGATAACCTCGATTACCGGAGAAGGCGAATCGATTCTGATGAAATTCGAAGCGCCTGCCGGCCTGATGCGCTATGTCGTGCCCAAGGGCTTTATCGCCGTGGACGGAACGAGCCTGACGGTAGCCGAGAAAGACGCCGACACCTTCTCGGTATCAATCGTCGGCTACACCCGGGAGCACACAATTCTGGCCGACAGGAAGATTGGCGATACGGTAAACCTGGAGGTGGATATCATCGGCAAGTACGTGGCCGAGTTGATGAAGCCGCAGAGCACCGGCAATACCGCAGAGTTTTTAGAGGAGCACGGTTTCGCGATAAACTAGCCCCTCATACTATATCAGGAGAGTTTAAAATGGGACTGGCAACAATTCCGGAAGCAATCGAAGATATCAAAGCTGGCAAGTTCGTTATAGTAGTCGACGACGAGGACAGGGAGAACGAGGGCGACCTGGTAATGGCCGCCGAGATGGTCACGCCCGAAGCCATTAACTTCATGGCCATGCACGGTCGCGGCCTTATCTGCATGCCGGTCACCGGCGAACGCCTCGACGAATTACAGATACCCATGATGGTAAGCAACAACACCTCGAATTTCGGCACGGCTTTCACGGTATCCGTCGAAGCCAAACACGGAACAAGTACCGGCATTTCGGCTTCGGACCGAGCACAGACGGTCAAGGTTATCATCGACCCCGATACCAGACCCAAGGACCTGGTGATGCCCGGGCACATGTTCCCGCTGCGCGCTCGGGACGGGGGCGTCCTGGTGAGGGCGGGGCAAACCGAGGCCACCGTTGACCTTGCCAGGCTGGCTGGACTGTATCCCGCGGGTGTCTGCTGCGAAATTATGAACGAGGACGGCACCATGGCCCGGATGCCCCAACTTGAGGTTATTGCCGAAAAACTGGGGCTGAAAATAGTCAGCGTGGCCGACCTTATTGCCTACCGCTACCGCCACGAAAGACTGGTGAATCGCGTGGCCGAAGCCAAGCTGCCGACGCCCTACGGCGAGTTCACGGTTATCGCCTACAAGAGCCAGACCGACCCCGCCGAACACCTGGCCCTGGTAATGGGGGATGTGGCTACCGATGACCCGGTGCTGGTACGGGTGCACAGCCAGTGCCTCACCGGAGACGTGTTTCACAGTATGCGGTGCGACTGCGGCGAGCAGATAGAGATGGCTATGAAGCGCATCGCCAAGGAAGGACGCGGCGTTGTCCTCTACATGAGACAGGAAGGCAGAGGCATAGGAATTCATAATAAAATAAAGGCTTACGCCCTCCAGGACGAAGGGATGGACACCGTGGAGGCCAACCTGTCCCTGGGATTCGGAGCCGACCTCCGCGACTACGGCATCGGCGCCCAGATACTGGCCGACCTGGGGGTACGCAATATGCGGCTGATGACAAACAACCCCAAGAAAATGAGTGGACTTGAAAGCTACGGTCTGAAAATCACGGAGCAACTACCCATTACCACCGAGCCGAATCCGCATAACCGCCGCTACCTGCAAACGAAACAGAAAAAAATGGGGCATCTCTTGAAGGTTTCTGATGCCGATAGCGAATAGAATCAAACTAAGGAGATGGCTATGAGCAAGAATTATGAGGGCAATTTACTGGGAAAGGGACTGAAGTTCGGGCTGGTTGTCTCGCGTTTTAATGAGTTCTTCAGCAAGAAGCTGCTCGAAGGCGCAGAGGATGCCCTGCTTCGTCACGGCGTCAACGAAACCGATATAGAAATAGCCTGGACGCCCGGCTCATTCGAGATACCGTTGATTGCCCAGAAAATGGCGGGGTCGAAGAAGTACGATGCCGTCATCTGCCTGGGTGCCGTGGTACGCGGCAGCACGCCTCATTTCGACCATATCGCCACCGAAGTTACCAAGGGAATCGCCAAGGTTAACCTGGATACCGGCGTGCCGGTTATCTACGGAGTCATCACCACCGATACGCTGGAGCAGGCTATCGAACGCTCCGGGACTAAATCCGGCAACAAGGGCTTCGATGCTGCGGTCAGTGCCATCGAGATGGCCAACCTAGTGAAAGCTCTGGGTTAGGCGGAGCAAACGGGCGGAATACGGCTTGCCCAGGGTCTCGCTTCCTCCAGTTGCGCGGCCAGACGAAACAGCGTGGCTTCATCACCGTATCTGCCGGCGAACTGCACGCCGATAGGCAGTCCCTCGTCGTTCCAGTAGAGCGGGACGGACATGGCCGGCTGCCCCGTAGCGTTAAACAAAGGCGTGTAGGGCGCAAACTTAAGAGCCTCTTCGGCCATATAATCCATCCCGACAAGCCTTTTAATCAAACCCCCGGCATTAAGACGGCCGAATAATTTCATCATCACAGCCTGAATTCCTTTTACCTGAGACTCACCCGTTTTCAGGGGCGGCATAGCCAGCGTCGGCGTCAGCAAGACATCATATCTTTCGAAAAATTCGCCTACCT
>JAUWGD010000161.1 GCA_030606585.1 Dehalococcoidales bacterium
GCTGTAAAATTTTTGCTAACGGACTTTTGGCAGCAGACTAAACCTCCCTCTCCCCTTCGCTCTCCTCCTCAAGCTCTTCCATAATGCGGGCGGCTCTGGGGTAACCGATATGTAATTTCCGTTGCAGGAAAGAGGTAGATATATGCTTATGTTCCTGTGCCAGTTGTCTGGCGGCATCCAGGAGTGGGTCCTCAGGGAAGCCTCCCCTCCTGGTAGCAGTTGGGACAAGTTCCTCAATCTTTAGCTGGGCTGCCTCTTCCCTCTGTTGACTACCCCAGAAATAGACCAGCCTCTCTGTCTCGGCATCGGAGACAAAGCACCCCTGGAGGCGCTTAGGTTTAGCCGCCTCGGTAGGCATATACAGCATATCCCCCCGCCCCAGGAGTTTTTCGGCACCGGCGCCATCGAGGATGGTACGCGAGTCCACCTGCGATGTAACAGCGAAACTGATACGCGTGGGGAAGTTAGCCTTGATAAGCCCGGTAACCACATCTACAGAGGGGCGCTGTGTCGCCACGACCAGATGAATCCCGGTGGCGCGTGCCAGCTGTGCCAGACGGCACAGGCTGCTCTCTACCTCGTCGAAGCCGGCCATCATTAAATCGGCCAATTCGTCGATAAGCAAAACGAGGTAGGGCAGTTTATCCTTGCCCTCTTTATCTTTATTGTATCCCTCGATGTGACGCGCCCCGGATGCGGCCAGCTTCTTATAGCGCTGTTCCATTTCCTGCAAAAGCCAGCGTAAAGCGCCGATAGCTTTGGTGGTATCGACAATGACCGGAGTGGCCAGGTGGGGTATGCTGTTGTACTGCGTCAATTCGACCCTCTTGGGGTCCACCATGATGAATCGTACATCATTAGGCGTATTATGCATCATCAGGCAGCAAATAACGGTATTCAGACAGACCGTTTTGCCGCTACCCGTAGCTCCGGCAATCAGTAAATGAGGCATCTTGGTGAGGTCACCGGCTATGGCCTCCCCACCGGCGCCTTTGCCCAGAGCCAGCGCCATTTTAGTCCTGGCATGCAG
Source organism: Dehalococcoidales bacterium (assembly GCA_030606585.1). Classification (GTDB taxonomy): domain Bacteria; phylum Chloroflexota; class Dehalococcoidia; order Dehalococcoidales; family RBG-16-60-22; genus JAFGPF01. The sequence goes on from JAUWGD010000161.1 coordinate 1,031, forward strand.
TTTCTGGAAAACACTGGTCTCAACCACCCCGCGCAGGCTTACCAAGTCCGATATCGTATTGGGCACCTCGATGCCGATAAATGATTTACCCGGTACCGGGGCTTCAATCCTGATGGTGGGCGCCGCCAGAGCCAGCGCCATGTCATTGGCCAGAGAGCTAATCCTCTCCACCTTGACCCTGGTCTTGGACACTTCCTCCAGCCTTATCTCTACGTTGCCGTCACGGTCTTTATCCTTAACTTCCTTATATTTCCTGTCCCAGCCGGGCTCCACGCCGAACTGAGTAACGGTAGGGCCGGCATTTATCTGCACTACCTTGGCATCGACATTGTAACTGGCCAGTGTTTCCTCGATGAGCTTGGCCCTCTGAAGGTTCTGGTCCTGGCTGAATTGGACTTCGGGAGACGTATCAAGTATATCTACGGGCGGTAAACTCCAGCCGTCGACGACTTCCAGGTCCGTCGATTGCCCGTACTTCTTCCAGACATCCTCGGCCACCTGCCGCAGTTCCTGTTTGAGCGGTGGTTCGCTTGCGGCCGGTTTGACTTCAGCGAATTTGTCAGCGCCGGGCTTCAAAGCCGCGGCTTTATCCGCCAGTTCTTCTAACTTCTTGCGGGAAGTTACTACCTCCGGCGCCATCACCGGTCCTTCCATTTCTTTAGGCAGGGGCGGCTTACTCTCAACCGGGGTGCGGGGGTGAAGAGCGCGGTGCGCCGGCTGCTTGTCCTCAGGTCTGACACGTCGTTGTGGCGTCGGCTGTCTCTTGAATTGCTCGGCCAGCCAGGTGAAAAATCGCCCCACAGCCCGGAAGCTTTGCTTCGGAGCTACCAGGATAATACCGATAATTATCAGGGCGAGTATACGCAACGCGTAAATAATATTCCAGCTAGGGAAGTCTATAATTTCACGTCCGAAGCTGCCGCCCAGTCCTCTTATCATTATGCTATTCGTATAATTAATACTGGAAAGAATGCCCCAGATAGCCAGAACGAAGACAATGCCACCCAACCACCGGTGCCCCTGACGTATAACAGAGCCCAAACTCCGCCGCCATATCATCGTGATAATGGCGACTATAGCGGCAAAGATAAATAAAAGACCCCAGCCGAAGAGTTCGCGGAGAGTCGCGAAAAAGTCGTTCAGACTATCCCGGAACACCCACAGTAATACCACGATAATAACCGTCATAATAAGCTGTCGCATGGGTGTTCTCATCAGAAAACGGAGGAATGCCCCCAGCGTCGACTGCGAAGACTGTTTTCCGGGCTTCCTTCCTGCTTTGGGTTTGTTACTTACGGGTGTTTTTTTTCTAGCCATAAGACTCCTGTAAAAATCGGAAAACCTGAAGCTACACTTTCACCATAAAGGGAAGAATCATGGGGCGGCGCTTGGTCCTCTGGTAGTAGAATTTCTCCAGGGTATCCTTTACCTTGGTGTTGATAAAGCTCCACTCGGCGACACGGCCGCCGCTGTGGTCCAGCGTCTTGGCCAGTAACTGGCGGCTCTCGTCCATCATGTCCTTGAACTCCCGGGTATCAATAAAACCCCTGGTAACGATGTCAGGTCGTCCGACCAGCTTACCGGTCTGCCGGTTAACGGCGATAATCACCACGACGATACCGTCACGTGAAAGCATGCGGCGGGTACGCAGGACAATCCCGCCGATATCGCCGACGCTCAATCCATCGACATAGACATGCCCGGAGCTGACCTTGCCGTTTACCTTGGCCGTGTTAGCGTTGAGTTCGAGGACGTCGCCGTCCTCCATTACGAAGATATTCTCGGTTGGAATACCCACCGATTCCGCCAGGCGCGCGTGAAGGCTGAGGTGACGGTACTCCCCGTGGATTGGCATGAAAAACTTCGGCTTGACCAGGCTCAGAAGAAGCTTCAGTTCTTCCTGGCTGCCGTGGCCGTGGACATGCACCTGTCCCAATTTATCATACATTACCCGGGCGCCCTGTTTGAAAAGGCTGTCCACGGTCCTGTTAACCAGTGACTCATTACCCGGAACAGGGGTAGCCGAAAGCACAATGGTATCGCCGCGCTGTATATGCACGTGGCGGTGGTCACGGTTGGCCATGCGTACCAGAGCGGAGGTAGGCTCTCCCTGGCTGCCGGTGGTTACCAGGACTATCTTATCGGGAGGCAGTCCTTTAACCTCGTCAATGCGACCCAGCAGTCCTTCCGGGGCATTTAGATAGCCCAGTTCCAGAGAGATACGTACCGTATCGGACATGCTGCGGCCGACGACAAAGACACGCCGCTGGTATTTGGCGGCGGCATCGATGACCTGCTGAATGCGTGAAATCAGCGATGAGAAGGTAGTGACAATTACCCTCCCCGGAGCATTGGCGATAACGTGTTCCAGAGACTCGCCGACCGTCTGCTCGGAAGGAGTATAACCGGGAAGCTCGGCATAGGTAGAATCGGAAAGCAGAAGTAACACCCCCTGGGCACCCAGCGTGGCCAGTCGGGAAAGGTCGGTACCCTTACCGCTGACCGGTGTATAATCAATCTTGAAATCGCCGCTGTGAATGATGACTCCCTCCGGCGTACGCACAATGATACCGGCCGCATCGGGGATACTGTGGCAGACGGGGAATAACTCGACTTTAAAATTCCCGAGGGTAATCTCCTTGCCGGTTTCCAGTACTTTCAGGTTGACTCCCTCACGCGTCCTTCTTTCTTTCAACTTGACGCGGATAAGTCCGTCGGTAAGCTTCGTCGAATAA
>JAUWGD010000184.1 GCA_030606585.1 Dehalococcoidales bacterium
CTGGGCAAGATAAACCCCAAGCAGGGTATTGCAACCATAGAAAAAATCGCCGTCAACGCCGTGATGGCCGGAGCCAAACCGGAGTACCTGCCGGTGGTAATCGCCGTCATGGAAGCCCTTACCGACGATGATTTCGATGACCTTCATATCCTGGCTTCGGCGGGCTCGTTCAATCTCCTGACGGTGGTGAGCGGGCCTATTGCCAGAGAAATCGGCATGGAGGCCGGGATAGGCTTCATGGGCCACGGCTGGCGGGCCAATAACACCATCGGGCGGGCGATACGCCTGTCCACGCTCAACATCGGTCAGACCTGGCCGGGAAAGAACGACATGGCCCTGACCGGACGTGTATCACCCCACACATTCTATACATTCTGTGAGGCCGAAGACTTCAGTCCGTGGGAACCCTATCACGCCAGCCGCGGTTTTAAAGCGGACGAGAGCTGCGTGACGGTAGGCTCAATCCACGGCGAGAGCCAGCTAAATCATTTCTACGGCGGGATGATTGGCACCTGGACGGCCGAGGGTGTCCTCGACAGGATGGTCGAAGATTTGGTAAGGACAGACCGCCGGGGATACTTCATGTGGGGGACGAAGGGAATAGGCAAATACCTCGGCTCCGGCGGAGGGGCGTTGAACCACATGATTATCCTCTTCCCGGAACTGGCCGCCGAACTGAAGAAAATGGGATTCGACCAGAAGGGCCTGCAGGATGAGGTTTATAAACGAACGTCGATTCTTTACGATGACCTCAATCCGGCAGAAAGAAAGAGCCTCCAGACCGCCATGGAACTGGGGGTAATCCCCGCCGACCGTAAGGATGTGTTTGCCGCCGCCCTGAAACCGGGCGGCAAGGTGCCGGTCCTGGTTTACCCGGAGAACCTCCACTTCTTCGTGGCCGGCGGCGCGCCGGGCTGCGCTTTCTCCTTTAACTACTACCGCATACCACCGTACAATAAGACCGCGCTCATGACGAAGCGGATTAGCGGAGCTACCCTTACCAAAGCGGGTGCAGTCTAGCGGAAGAGAGAAGAAACATAAAAATGAGTGAAAAAACGATACTGGAGGTGCTGAACCCCCGGGGAGTGGTCGAAGCCAAGACCGCCAGCGCACCGGCGGCGCGTCTTACCAATTTAGCGGGAAAACGGGTGGGGCTGTACCACAACGGCAAACCCGGCCTGGACAATTTCTTCACCGTATTTGAAGAGCTTTTAAAGAAAAAGTACCCCACCGCCACGACCAACCTGATAAAGGGCTCCTTCGAAATCACGGACAACGACGCCAAAAACTGGGCGCCAAAGATAGATACCTTCGTTTACGGGGTCGGCGACTGAGGGGCATGTACGTTCGTCGGAGTTGCCGGCGCAGTTAAACTGGAGAAAATGGGCAAGCCCGGGGTATTTATCACCTGCGATACTTTCGCCGATGACGCGGATTCGGCATCGCGCGATAATGCCATGCCGGGGATACGCCGCAGTATTATAAAGTCCTCCGAGTTCTACAAGCTCCGCGGCGATGTTAAGACGATACGTCCCCTGGTTGAAGCGGCCTTCGATGATATAATCACCGCCATAACCACCCCCCTGACGGCTGACGAAGCGGATACGGCGCAGGAGATAAAAGAGGACGACGGGCCGGCCGAGATTACCGTTACCGCGGAGTCTTTCCTAGCTGCCATCGAAGAACTCAACCAGCAGTTCGTGGAGAAACGCTGGAGCGATGGCCTGCCCTTAATTCCTCCCACGCCGGAGCGCGTAATATGGATGCTCTCGGGAACGAACCGCTCCCCGCAGGAGGTAATCGGCAGGGTCAACCCGAAGCAGGGGATCGCCACCATTGAAAAGATAGCGATAAACTCGGTCATGGCGGGTGCCAGGCCGGAGTACCTGCCGGTGATAATCGCCGCCATGGAAGCCCTGACGGACGAATATTTCGACGACCTGCACATATTAGTCTCGGCGGGCTCTTTCAGCCTGATAATAGTCGTGGGCGGACCAATCGCCAAAGAACTTGATATGAACTCCGGCATCGGCTTTCTCGGTCACGGCTGGCGCGCCAACAACACCATCGGCCGCGCCGTGCGGCTGTCCACACTAAACATCGGCAAGGTGTGGCCGGGCGCCAACGACATGGGCCTGACCGGGCGGGTGAATCCACACACCTTCTACACGTTTGCGGAAAATGCCGACCTCAGCCCGTGGGAACCCTATCACGCCAGCCGGGGTTTTAAAGCGGAGGACAGTACCGTGACCGTGGCTACCATCGGCGGTGCCAGCCCGATGCAGAACTTCTACGGCGGGATGATAGGTACCTGGACGGCGGAGGGGGTTCTGGACAACATGGTTAACGACATCATCCGGACCGACCGCGGGCTATTCTTCCTGTGGGGGGTAAAGGGCGTGGGGCAGTACCCGGGCTCCGGGGTGGGCGCGAGAAACCACTTTATCGTCCTCTTCCCGGAACTGGTCGCCGAGCTGAAGAAGATGGGCTTTGACCAGAAGGGCCTTCAGGACGAGATTTATAAACGCACTTCGGTACGCTACGAAGAGCTAAGCCCCGCGGATAGAAAAGGCATACAGACCGGAATGGAGATAGGCGTGGTGCCCGAGGAACGTAAAGCCGTGTTCCAGGAAGCCCTGAAACCGGGCGGCATGGTGCCGGTGCTGATTACGCCGGAGAACCTCCACTTCTTCGCGGCGGGCGGCGCGCCGGGCTGTGCTTTCTCCTTCAGCTACTTCAGACTGCCACCGTATAATCGAATCGCCGTGATGACGAGACTGGTAACCGGGGCCACTCTCACCAGAGCCGGAGTTATCGAAGGCAAGAACGTTCCCTACGGGGCATAACAAAGGAGTTATAAAATGCCTGACTGGGATGCCGTAATCATCGGCGGGGGGCCGGCCGGTCTGACCGCCGGTTTATACCTGAGTCGCGGCAACCGGCGCACGCTCCTCATAGAGAAGGAAAGCGTCGGCGGCTATATCATGAACGTGGAAAATATCGAGAACTACCCGGGATTTTCCGAGGGCGTCGTAGGTTCCGTGCTCGGTATGGAGATGAAGGAACAGGCAACGAAGTACGGACTTAAAATAGAGCGAAACGAGGTAATGTCGGTACAGGCTTCCCCGACCAGTAAATCGGTAATGTGCATGGACGGCAACACCATCACAGCCTCGGCATTGATTATTGCCGGGGGTTCCGTACCCAGGAAGCTGGGCGTTCCCGGTGAAGACAAGTTCCGGGGCAACGGCG
>JAUWGD010000123.1 GCA_030606585.1 Dehalococcoidales bacterium
AATCTGGATAGAAAGCGATGAAGGCAAGGGGACCAGGTGCTTTTTTACTCTGCCACTGGATACCGGAAAAGAGAGTAGCGATGGGAAAAAAGCCCGAGGATAACACCGTTCTTATCATTGAAGATGATGCCGATGTCCGCACCTTCGCCTGCCGGGTAATCGAGCTTGAGGGCTACACCTGTCTTCAGGCTGATAACACCGATGAAACCTTCCGATTGTTAAGAGAAAATGACATCAATCTGGTGCTGCTTGATTTAAGACTGGTCGATAATAACGGCTGGTTGATACTGGCGCAATTGAAGAGTGATACGGAAACAGTTTCGATTCCGGTAATTGTATTCACCGCTTCCTTTGGTGAACAGCATAGAGCCCAGGCCCTTGAGATGGGTGCTACCGCCTACCTGATTAAACCCCTGAGTGCGAACATGCTGAAGGAAGCCGTCACCCGCGTCCTGCCCCTTAAAAAATAACAGCCCTCTTTAGAATTTCCCTTCGAGTTCCTTGTAGGCATCGGCCAGAGCCTGTGGCACCACCCTGATATCGGCCAGGACCGGTATATAGTTTGTATCTCCCTGCCAGCGGGGCACGATATGGCTGTGAAAATGGTCATCAATGCCGGCCCCGGCTACTTTCCCGATATTCGCCCCGATATTAAAGCCACCCGGCTTAAACACTTCTTTAAGAACCCGGATGCTCCGGCTGACCAGCTCGAAGTGCTCGTTCCGTTCCTCGTCCGTAAGCTCTTCCAGACCGGGGGTATGGCGGTAGGGAGCTATCAGCAGGTGGCCGGGATTATAGGGATAGCTGTTCATCATGATGAAGTTTTGCTTACCCCTGTAGAGTATATAATTCTGCGCATCTTTATCCTCTTCAGGCTTATCACACAGAATGCATCCCCCGGGTTTATCCTGGAGGATATATTGAATACGCCACGGCGCCCAGATATGTTTCATATATATACTCCCTGCCGGTGCTATTTTAAGCGGCAAACGGTGTAACCGTCAACAAAGGCGTTAATCTGCTTTCTCCCTGAGCATCGCCCATGATTTTACTTTGCTGTCCGGCACAATACCTTCTTCGACGACCCTGAAACCAAGATGTTCGTAGAGACCCACGTTCTTTTCCGCCTGGGTTTCCAGAAAGCAGGGCAGGCATTCTTTATCGATTCGGGCAAACATGGCTCTCAACAGCAGGCTGGAATATCCCTTTCCCTGATGAACGGGGTCGACGCCGAGCATCTGCAAATACAGGTGTGATATAGGCGCCCGGCGCTTTCGTACCGTTTCAGCATATTCGCCAAAAGCCTTCTGCCGCGCAATTACCTTACGCCCTGATATAAATAAAAGTAAAAAACGCCCGCTTCTGATTTCGCTCCACGGCGTCCTGCGTCGCCTGTCAGAAGGCAACCACATTGCCACGCCCTCCATATTCGGAGACGTTGCGTAGACCTCGCCGTTTTGAATACCGTACCGAACCAGCGACTGAAAGGTAACGGGTTGTTTCCTTTCTCTTTCAGAAGCATCCGGAAAGAAATATGCGGACAGTGGATAGTCCTGGAATGCCCTGGCTAACGTTGCTGCCGCCGGTTTGACCTGAGCTGTAGTTAAGCGAATAAGACTGTCCAGACTATCTGCCATCAATAACCCCCACTTGGCTTCGTGCCTGAGTATATGCTATAATAGATACTTGAAATCCGTATTTTGTATATAAGGATAATAACATGGCCGACAAACCTGTTAAAACCGAAAAACCTGCTAAAGACCTCCAGACCTTTCTCGAAAACGTCAACAAGAAAGACAAACCGAACGGTAAAAAAATCCGCTTTGCCTTTACCAAGCGCAAGAGATAGTTACCTGCCGTTTCATCTTTTCTGTCGTCACTTCTTCGCCGAGAACGGTTCATCCACTGAAAAATCCGGTAAATAATTAGCCGGGGATGCCAAGCCCTGTATCCAGCCGTTTTCCATGCCCAGCCCCTCCGCCAGCCTGACCACCGCAGCGTACTCCTCGGACGATATTCTCCTGTTCAGTTCCCTGTATTTGTATGCATGGTGCGCCGGGTGGTACTGCGACATGATACCGACCGCAACCTTAGGCGAAATTTCTTTTACCAACCAGGTGAGTGATTCCTCGCTGCCGGCGATGCCGTTGGGGAGCACCAGGTGACGAATGATAAGCCCCTTCTGAGCGATGCCTTCGTCATCAACCTCAAGATTACCGACCTGCCGGTACATTTCTTTAATAGCGGCACGGGAGCTGTCCGCGTAATGGGGCACCCGCGAGTACTTCCTGCCCAGTTCGTTCGAGGCATACCGTAAATCGGCTAAATATATGCTGATGATACCATCGAGTTCCCGTAGAGTCTGTAAAGCATCGTAGCTGCTGGTGTTATAGACCAGCGGCAGGCGAAGTCCCATCGGCACTGCCTCAAGTATTGCCCTTACAATCTGGGGCACGAAGTGCGAAGGCGTCACCAGGTTGATATTATGGCACTTCGATTCGTCCTGGAGATAGAGCATGCGCTCCGCGAGCACCTGGGTGCCGACCTCATAACGTTGCTGGTTTTCCGGGTCCTGGCTTATCTGGTGGTTCTGGCAATAGACGCACCGCAGATTGCAGTTGCCGAAGAATATCGTCCCCGACCCCCGGCTGCCGGAAAGCACCGGCTCCTCGCCGTGGTGCGCACATGCCGACGAGACAATCGGGAGGTAACCGGAATTACAGGAGCCTGCCTTGCCCTCGAGTCGTTTGGTGCCGCACTCCCTGGGGCAGATATCGCACTCCCCCAGCCTGGCTTCAAGCCTCCCGGCGCGACGTTCCAGTTCCCCCGAACGATAGAGAGCTATATATCCCGGCTCATCAGCATTCGTCACTCTTTACGCTTCACCTCCAGGTTCAGGCCTTTTACTTCCAGAATTTCTACTTCCTCGTCGATGTCTATTTCTCCCTCGACCGACCTGGCTTTCCAGTATTCGCCCTTGATTTTAATAACGCCTTTCGGCGCTAGCGATTGTGCCACTTCACCCGTAAGCCCTATCATTCCTTCGGCGCCGGTTATTTTCTTGCGTCGCAGACTGGGCACTATGGCACGGTGCACCACAAAGACCAAGGTGCCGAATACAATACCGATGACTATTATAACCGTCAGGGATATTTCAACATCGAAGAACCACAGCACCACGAATACCAGCACCAGCGCGGCTACATCGTCCAAAAGAGCAATAAGGACGATAAGCCAGGTCTTCATATCCGATGATGTGTTTTTATTGGTCATGAGGATAATTCGCGAAGTTTTTCCAGCGCCTCGTCAATCCTTTTCAAATAACAGAAAGCGAAAGTCATTATTTCTGCTGCTTTTGTATCTTGGACCAGGTATCCCGCAGCGATACTACCCGATTGAATACCAATTTTTCCGGAGTCGAATCGGGGTCAACGCAAAAATACCCCTGCCTTTCGAACTGGTACCGACTCCCGGGTGAGGCACTGGCAAGAAACGGTTCAACTCGACACGATGTCAATATCTCAAGGGAATCCGGACTTAAATAATCCTTAAAATCAGTGCCATCTTCCACATCCGTAGGGTCTTCCTTGTTGAACAGGTGATCGTACAAACGTACTTCAACTTCGAGCGCGTGCTCGGCCGAAACCCAGTGTAACGTTGATTTGACCTTGCGTCCATCCGGTGAATCACCACCCCGCGTGGCCGGGTCATAGGTACAGTGGACCTCAACTACCTCTCCGCTCTGTTCATCTTTTACTACATCCACGCAGGTAATAAAGTACCCGTACCTTAGCCTAACCTCACGGCCCGGCACCAGACGGAAGTACTTCGGGGGGGCGTCTTCGCGAAAATCCTCATGTTCAATATACAGAACGCGCGAAAAAGGCACCTTTCGCGTCCCTGCAGAGGGGTCCTCGGGGTTATTCACCGCATCGAATTCTTCCACCTGGCCTTCCGGGTAGTTATCAATTACCAAGCGCAGGGGACGCAGCACACCCATAACACGTTGGGCTCGCTGGTTTAAATCATGTCGGAGGCAGTGTTCCAGAAAGGCAATATCGACGGTGCTATTGGCCTTGGCCACTCCCGTACGCCGGCAGAAGTCATGGATAGCCTCCGGTGTGTATCCGCGTCTGCGTAAACCTGATAGGGTGGGCATGCGCGGGTCGTCCCATCCACGCACGAATCTTTCCTGTACCAGTTTCAGCAGCATGCGCTTGCTCATTACGGTATAATTCAGATTGAGTCGGGCAAACTCGATCTGCTGAGGATGATAGATACCCAGCTCATCCAGAAACCAGTCATATAGTACGCGGTGGTCTTCAAATTCCAGTGTGCAGATGGAATGGGTAATCCCTTCGATGGAGTCTTCAAGGCCATGGGCCCAGTCGTACATCGGATAGATACACCATTTATCAGCCGTGCGGGGGTGCTCGGCGTGCAGGATGCGATACATGACCGGGTCACGCATGTTCAAGTTTGGAGAGGCCATGTCAATCTTCGCCCGAAGAACACGTGAGCCATCCGGGAATTCACCGGCCCGCATGCGCTGGAATAAATCGAGGTTTTCCTCTATCGGACGCTCTCGATAGGGGCTCAGTCTGCCCGTCTCGGTTAAGGTGCCACGATAGTTTCTGATTTCCTCCGCGCTTAGCTCATCGATATAAGCTTTGCCAGCCTGGACAAGCTGCACAGCAAATTCATACATCTGCTCAAAGTAGTCCGAGGCATAGTACAGGCGGTCCTCCCAGTCAAATCCCAGCCAGCGTATATCTTGTATGATAGAGTCGATATACTCCTGTTCTTCCTTGATGGGGTTGGTGTCATCGAACCGTAAATTACAGAGGCCGTTGAACTCACTGGCGATGCCGAAGTTGATGCAAATGGATTTGGCGTGTCCGATGTGCAGATAGCCGTTAGGCTCCGGTGGAAACCGGGTATGTACCCGGCCATCGTACTTATTTGTCCGGAGGTCTTGATGGATAATGTCCCGGATGAAATCACGTGCAGATTTAGAATTGTCTGTGGTCATATAGTCCCCTGATTATCTCCCTTTCTGTCTTACAAACCTCAGTTATTGTCCAGCTTGGCTATGGCAACCTTAATCCTCTTCAAACATCTTTCTTTGCCCAGCACTGCCATCGTATCAAAGAGAGGAGGGGTAGCTGTGCGCCCTGTCACGGCCGTCCTCAGCGTGCCGAAAAGCTGACCCGTCTTTAGACCTAGCTCTTCAGCCAGTGGGCGGAGCGTATCTTCCAGCAAATCATGGTTAAAGCTCTCCAGTGAGGATAGCCTTTCTTC
>JAUWGD010000111.1 GCA_030606585.1 Dehalococcoidales bacterium
GCCAAGTCGGATATGACCGAAGATGAACAGCTAATAGTTTACCTGGACCGCTATGGTGTAGATATGGCCTGCGTTCTGCCCGAGTCCATGATGGAAACTACCGGTTATTCCACCAAATGGTCCACCAACGGCTATCTGTTGGCCGCCGCCGAAAAGTACCCGGATAGATTTATCGTCCAGCCTAACCTGGGACCCTTTATCAAGAGGGGCATGAAAGAAGTCCTCTGGGAGCTGGATTACCTGGCACAGGAAAGAAACTGCAAGCTATTCAAGTTCTATCCTCCGGAAGATACCTACATCAACGACGAGAGGATATGGCCTTTCTACAAGAGATGCGACGAACTGGGCGTAACGGTTACCATCCACACTGGCTGGAGCTGGTGTCCACCGGGCAAGGCTAAATACTGTCTGCCAGTCCTGCTGGATGACGTCGTGAATGACTTCTACGACCTGAAAATCATCGCCTTCCATGCCGGCTGGCCGCTCTGCCATGACCTGAACATGGTAGCTTTATCTCATCCTAAAGTATACATCAGCTTAAGCTTAATCATGCCCTGGTATAATAGGGCGCCCCGACGGTTAGCCAAAATCATCGGTGAGGCGATTCAATTTGCCGGTCCGGAACGTATTGTCTGGGGAACCGATTTCTACGGCCCCGGCGGATTGTTCAGGGAAGCGGTAATAGGCCTTAGAACATTCGAGATGCCGGAAGACCTGCAGAAAGGCTACGGATACGCCCCGGTTACCGACGAAGTTAAAAACATGATTTTCGGTGAAAATCTTGCCAAAATACTCGATATCGATACGTCCAAACGACGCGTAAAATAATAACCGAAAGGAAAGGAGAAATAATGTCCGAATTTCCAATACTGTTTTCGCCTATTAAACTTGGTCCCTTAGAGATCAAGAACAGAATCGGCGGCTCCTGCACTACCACCGGCGGCGCCGATATAAACGGATACATTACCGAAGAGTGCCTGTACTCTTACGCCGCCCGGTGTGAAGGCGGCGCCGGCTTTATCACCATCGAATGTACCTTCGCCACCGACTGGGGTGCCAAGACAACCAGCTTCGGCAACCCGCGCCTCAGCGGCCGTGCCTATTACGAAGGCATGTCCAACCTGGCCGAATCCATGAAGCAGATGGATTCCAAGGCGTTCATCCAGATTACCCCCAGTTTCGGCCGGCAGGGTTCCGGCCGTCTGTCCGGCGAGACGCCAGCGGCGCCATCGGCCATACCTTCGGAACGGCCGCAGGACTACGACCAGAGGATTATGCCCCGCGGCTACGAGACCAAGGCACAGACAATGGGCGGCACCACCGTCCCCAAGGTCCTTACCATAGAAGAGATAGATTACATGGAGAGGACGTTCGCGGACGCTGTTGCCGGCGCCAGGATTTGCGGCTTTGACGCCGTCGAGTTCCACAGCCCGCACGGCTACCTCATCCACGAGTTCCTGTCGCCGCGTTCCAACCAGCGCAATGACCTCTACGGCGGCTCGCTGGAGAACCGCTTCCGCTTCCTGAGGAACCTGCTGGTAAGCGCCCGGCGCCGCGTCGGCCCGGACTTCTGTCTCGGTATCCGCCTCAGCGGCGACGAGCATATGCCCGGCGCCATCCACGAGGAAGAACTGATACAGATAGCCAAGTGGTGCGAGGAGCTCGGTGCCAGCTACATCCACCTTTCCGACGGCTCCTACGAAGCCAGAAAATGGTTCTTCCCCCAGGACCCGTTCTGCTTTATTGAGCATGCCAAGAATTTTAAGAAAGAACTCAAGATACCTCTAATCGTCCCCGGCCAGCACGACCCATACCTGGCGGAGGAAGTACTCCGCAACAAATGGGCCGACTGCATTACCATGGGCCGCCAGCTAGTCGCCGACCAGCGCACCCCGAGCAAGTGGGAAAATGGCGAGGTCGACGAGGTTAAACGCTGCCTGCGCTGTAACGTATGTCTGGCCCGGTTCAACCGCGGTCTGGCCATCAGGTGCGCCGTTAATCCCAATATCGGCCGCGAAAAGTACGACCCGAAATACACTTCAACCGAAAACGCCCTCACACTCAGGCCGCTGCCCGAGCCGTTCATGCCTCCGTGCCAGGACACCTGTCCCGCCGGACTGGACATCAACGCTTACGTGCTCATGGCTGCCCGCGGACAGCTGGGAGAGTCCTACCGCTACCTGAAGCAGTACACCCCCTTCCCGGGTGTTCTCGGGCGCGTGTGCCCGCACCCGTGCGAGGTGGAATGTAACCGCGGCAAGCTGGACGACCCTATCGCTATCAACGATATCAAGCGATACGTCGCCGATTCCGCAATGAACGAGGGCCTGCCCGACTATCTCAAGAAGCAGTGCCTGCCGGAGAAAGTAGCCATCACCAGGAAGGAAAAAGTCGCCGTGGTCGGTTCCGGCCCCGCCGGTCTGACCGCCGCCTACTTCCTGATTAAGAAGGGTTACGCCGTTACCGTTTTTGAGGCGGCCGCTGATGCCGGCGGCATGATGGCCTACGGCATGCCGGAACATCGCCTGCCCCGCAAGGTAGTCATGTGGGAAATCGATACCATCAAGAAGATGGGTGTTGAGATTAAGACCAACAGCCCCGTGAAAAATCCGGAAGACCTCAAGAAGAAAGGCTATAACGCCGTCTTCGTCGCCGCCGGCGCCCAGAATAGCGCCAAGCTCAATGTAACCGGTGAAGACGCCTCCGGCGTTCTCCAGGCACTGGCCTTCCTGAAAGACGTAAACAGCGGCAAGAAACCGGCTGTCGGCAAGAAAGTCGTCGTCGTTGGTGGCGGCAGCGTCGCCATGGACGCGGCCACCTGCGCCCTGCGACTCGGTGCCGGCAGCGTCCAGGTGGTCTGCCTTGAGTGCAGCCCCGAGGAAATGCCCGCCCAGGAAGATGAAGTCACACAGGCTATGGAAGAAGGCATCAAGGTTGACATGAGCTGGGGTCCCAAGCAGATTCTCACCAGCGGCGGCAAGGTCAAGGGCGTCGAGTTGAAGCGATGTACGTCCTGCTATAACAAAGCCGGCGCGTTCGCCCCGGTCTACAACGAGAAGGAAACCCGGGCGGTTGATGCCGATATGGTTATCACCGCCATCGGCCAGAGGGTAGACCTCTCCTTCATGGCTGACAGCAAGGTAAAGACCACCAAGAGAGGGACTATCGATACCGCCGACCGCAGCCTGGCCACCAACGTAGCCGGTATTTACGCCGGTGGTGATGTCGCCCGCGGACAGGGTCTGATGATAGATGCCACGGCCGACGGCAAGAAAGCCGCCGTAGCTATCGACTGTTATCTGCGCGGCGTTGACCTCCCGCCCGCTCCGCCGAAGCCAACCCTTGCCGATATCGAGGAGCCGGCCTTCCAGTTCCATTTGAGGGAGTATAAGAAAGAAGAACGCTGCACGACGGAAGCCGTCGCGGCCAGCAAGCGGAAGGGCAACTTCAAAGAAATCAACCTCGGGTTTAAAGATAAAGAGACCTGCGTTACCGAGGCCAGGCGCTGCCTGACCTGCCGGTGCTCGGCTGTCAGATACTAAACTCGATAAGTCAAACCTGAGCCAAAAGATACGGGGAGGGGATGCGAGACACATTCTGTCTCCCCCTCCCCGAGCTTTTTAGTCATACTTGATATGGAGGAACACCTTATGAGCTGGCAAGAAGAATACAAGAAAAAACTGGTAACGCCGGAGGAAGCCGTCAGCGTTATAAAATCCGGCGACCGCGTTTGCTTCGTGCAGGGGAACGAACCCCAAGCCCTGGGACTGGCACTGGCGGCGCGACTGGGAGAAGTAGAGAATGTGCTGCTCTCACTGCGCACGCCGGGGCGGGACTTCGGCTGGTACGACCCAGTTTTTGAAATGTCCTTCAAGATTGAGGTTGGATTTCCGCTGCCTATCGTGAGGCAGATAATCGCGGAAAGGCGATGCGACCTGGCCATCGGCGGTCTCGGCTTTATCTTCCACGAGGAAGAGAGGGGCCCGGCCGACGTGGTGATGGTTGAACTGTCCACTCCCGACGAGAACGGCTATTGCAGCTTCGGCGCTTCTGTCTGGACCAAGAAGACGGAAATTCGCAACGCCAAGATAACCATGGCCGAGGTAAATAAAAACCTGATACGCACCTACGGCGATAACTACATCCACGTTTCCGAAATCGACTATTTCGTGGAGCATACGCCGTCGGGTAAGCAGCCGGGCAGCACCGACCTGCTGGGTAGAAAAAACGTGGAGGCCGGCGAGGCCGAGAAAACCATTGCCGGATACGTGTCCACACTCGTCCATGACGGCGATACTTTACAGGTCGGCGTGGGCTCCACCAGCGAATGGTGCTGCACCCTGGGAACTTTCGAAAACAAGGTCGACCTGGGCTGGCACTCCGAGACGACACCGCGGGGTATCATCCCGTTGATACGAAACGGCGTCATTACCGGCAAACACAAGACCCTCAATCCCAATAAGGCCGTGGCTACCGCCTGCGGCGGCGGCACCAAGGAAGACATGGACTTCGTTAACATGAACCCGGCTTTCGAGCTCCACAGCGCCGAGTACTGCCTGGACGTGCGGGTAATCGCTCAGCACGACAACATGGTGGCTATCAACAGCGCCGTGAGCGTCGATTTCGCCGGACAGATTGCCGCCGAGTCCATCGGTCCGCGCGTTATCAGCGGTGCCGGAGGCCAGACATCCTTCGCCATCGGCGCCTTCCTTTCCAGGGGCGGCCGCAACATCACGGTAATGACATCCACCGCCGGCAGCGGTGATAAGAGGCTCTCACGCATCACACCCCTGCTGGCGGAAGGGACGATTGTTACCGTGCCGCGTACCCTCAGTGATTACATCATCACCGAGTACGGCATCGCCCACCTCAAGGGCAAGACGCAGCGCCAGAGGGCTCTGGAGCTTATCGGCATTGCCCACCCGGACTTCCGCACCGGGCTCAAGAAGGAAGCCGAGAAGCTGTACTGGCCTTAAGCCATAAAGCAAAATATACGTGAAAAAGAGAGCGGTGCCGGTTAAAATGCCGCTCTCTTTCTAATTATAAGAATGGGGAGTTTCAGAGGGGTGAAGCCCCTCTTCCTATTCCCTCCCCCTCTCCTTCATCCTGCCTTGTAAGGAGAGGGGGTTCATCCTGAGGGTTCACCCTGAAGGGACACAGGAGGTGAGGTAGAATAAAAATCTTCTCTCACCCCTGTATTCAAATCTTGAAAAGCAGCCCCGTTGGTGCTACAATATAGAGTCGGGCCGAGGTGGCGGAATGGCAGACGCGCTACGTTCAGGGCGTAGTGTCCGTAAGGGCGTGGGAGTTCAACTCTCCCCCTCGGCACCAAAAACAAGACGCGCTTGTAGCTCAGTTGGATTAGAGCGCAGCCCTGCGGAGGCTGAGGCCGTGGGTTCGAGCCCCGCCAAGCGCGCCATCCGGGCGGTTAGCTCAGTTGGTTAGAGCACCTGCTTTACACGCAGGGGGTCACAGGTTCGAGTCCTGTACCGCCCACCATAGTCTCAAAATCACCTGACAATCTTGCTAAAAACCCCGAAAAGGGCACCTGCTTTACCAGATTCCGCTACCTTCCAACAGCTTTGGGATGCTCTTGGCTCAAAGCTAATTGAATCCTCACGAGAGTCCCTGCTTTACACGCAGGGGGTCGCAGGTTCGAATCCCGCCGCTGCCACTTGT
>JAUWGD010000064.1 GCA_030606585.1 Dehalococcoidales bacterium
CTGGGATGTAGGCCACCAGAGCTACGTCCATAAACTGCTTACCGGACGCAGGCGTGAGTTTGGTTCTCTGCGTCAGTACGGCGGATTATCAGGCTATACCTGCCGCGATGAGAGCGAGCACGATCCCTTCGGTGCCGGCCACGCCAGCACTTCGATTTCCGCAGCCCTGGGCATGGTGATTGCCCGCGATCTCTCCGGTGACGACTATCATGTCGTGGCGGTTATCGGTGACGGCGCTATTACGGCGGGGATGTCCTTTGAGGCACTTAACCATGCAGGACACCTCGGTTCCAGACTTATCGTGATTCTCAACGATAACGGCATGTCCATTTCGCCTACCGTAGGAGCCCTGGCTAAAGTATTAAGCCGGGTGCGGTTCAACCGGAATTTACGCCGGGTCAAGAAGAGAGGCGAGAAAATAGTTACAGCGCTGCCCCAGGGCGAGAACCTCTGGCAGCTTAGTCAAAAGCTCGAAGACAGGTTCAAGGAGTTGTTCATGCCGACCCCCATCTGGGAGGAACTCGGTTTTACGTATATCGGGCCGATTGACGGTCATAATCTTAACGACCTTGAAACCGTGCTCACCCAGGTAAGAGATTCCGCTAACAAGCCGACTCTCGTCCACGTTGTTACCACGAAAGGTAAGGGCTACACTCCCGCCGAAAGCAATGCCGTCTACTTCCACGGCGTGCCTGCCAAGGGCGGTAGTAAAAAGGAAATACCGACCTATAGCGAGGTCTTTGCCCAGACAGTGCTTCGGCTGGCCCGCGAGGAGCCTAAACTTGCAGTGATTACGCCGGCCATGCCCGAAGGGAATTGCCTGAATATCGTTGAGGCCGAATTTCCCGACCGTGTCTTTGACGTCGGTATCTGTGAGCAGCATGCCGTTACTTTTGCGGCCGGTATGGCTACACAGGGGTTTATACCGGTCGTGGCGATATACTCGACCTTTTTACAGCGCGCCTTCGACCAGGTAATCCATGATGTTTGCCTTCAGGGTTTACCCGTCGTCTTTGCCATCGACCGGGGAGGGATTGTCGGCGATGACGGTAAGACGCACCAGGGCACGTTCGATATCTCCTACCTCACTTTAATTCCCGACCTCATTGTCGCCGCCCCCAAGGATGAAAATGAGCTCCAGCACCTGTTGTATACCGCGGTAAAAGCGGGGCGTCCCATGGCAGTGCGGTATCCCCGCAATACCGGCCTTGGAGTGCCCCTGGACAAGAGACTACATGAAATACCTCTGGGTAAGGGAGAAGTGCTGCGTTACGGGGAAGACGTGATTATCTTGGCTCTGGGTGCTTCGGTGGCACCGTCCCTTAAAGCAGCCGGCAAGCTGGTGGGGAAGGGTATCGAGGCGACGGTAGTCAACGCCCGTTTTGCCAAGCCTCTGGATGCTTCGTTGATAAACGACCTGTCCGGTCGTATCAAGCGCATCGTCACCGTTGAGGAGAATGTGTTAACCGGCGGATTCGGCAGCAGTGTTACCAAGCTGCTGCAGGAGTCGGGCCGATGCGACGTACAGGTAAAGAATATCGGCATTCCCGACGAGTTTGTCGAGCATGGCACCCAGGCTGTTTTACGTTCTAGATACAGTCTGGACGCTGAAGGTATCGTGCGGCAGATTTTAGAGCTGTTTCCGGACGCTGTTTCGGATTCATCGTTAAAAGTCGAAGGTAAAGCCGGGACGACATAGTGATGAGTAGTATTTTATACTTCCTGAAAAGGGTAGGGGAGTGCAGTTAAAACTGATACGGAAATTCATAGTCTGTCCTTCAGTTTCGGGCAAGCGACTTCGCAAACGTTCGAAGAGTTATAGCATATCAGGCGTCCGGGGCCGGCGCCTGATTTTTATTTTAAGTTAATAATTATCAGGAGCGGTGCATGAACAAGATGACCATCAGGGATATAGAGGTTGCCGGCAAGAGAGTCCTGGTCCGGGTTGACTTTAATGTCCCTGTTGACGCCAAGACGGGAGCCATCGTTGATGATAGCCGTATCAGAGCGACCCTGCCGACGATTAAGTACCTCACCGACCGTAACGCCAGGGTGATACTTATTTCTCACCTGGGACGACCCAGGGGTAAGGTAGTCGACTCGCTGCGGCTGACGCCGGTTGCCCAGAGACTTTCCCAGATTCTGGGGCACCAGGTAGGCGTCGCGGTGAACTGTATCGGGCCGGAAGTAGAGAAGTCCGTGGAGACTTTACAGGCCGGCGATGTTCTCCTTCTGGAGAATCTCCGGTTTCATTCCGACGAGGAAACGGGCAGTTCCGAATTCGCCAGAGACCTGGCCCGGCTGGGCGATGTCTTTGTTAATGATGCCTTCGGCACGTCGCACCGTGCCCACGCCTCGATAGGCGGTATCGGTCAGTATCTGCCGGCGGTAGCCGGACTGCTGCTGGAGAAAGAGATTAATACGCTGAGCGGTCTTCTGGAACATCCGGTTCATCCCTTCACCTCGATTTTCGGCGGCGCCAAGGTGAGCGACAAGGTAGAGATGCTGAAAAATATCATGGGCAAGGTGGACTGTCTGCTCATCGGCGGGGGCATGGCGGCCACGTTTCTGAAAGCGATGGACTACGAAGTGGGTACGTCGTTGATTGAAGCGGACAGCGTGGGCATGGCGACCGAGCTGATTAAGGAAGCCGAGATGAGCGGCGCCCGGTTGATACTGCCGGTGGATGTGGTCGTTACCGACGAAATTGGCAGCGAATCCAAGGGGCAGGTTGTACCTGTTGACGGCATTCCCCCTGATAAGAAAATCGTTGACATCGGCCCCCGGACCGTTGAAAAATTTAGCGAGGAATTGAAAAGCAGCTGGACGGTGTTCTGGAATGGACCCATGGGCGTGGAAGAGATACCGCAATTTGCCGTGGGAACCCGGACGCTGGCTAAACTGCTCCCCGGGTTAAACGGCACGACTATCGTGGGCGGCGGCTCGACGGCCGAGGTGGTTGACGCCATGGGGCTCGCCGATAAGGTTACTTTTGTTTCCACCGGCGGCGGAGCTTCACTGAAATTCTTGGGTGGTGAAGAACTACCGGGTGTGGTAGCATTACGAGATAAAGGGACTAATTAGAAAATGACTAATATAGACTTGGTAAAAGATATCTCCATAACTTCACCAACCAAAATTGTGCTGCTGGTAATCGACGGATTGGGCGGACTGCCCGACCCTCAAACGGGTAAGACCGAACTGGAGACGGCCAGCACCCCTAATCTTGATGCCCTGGCTGCGAAGGGAATATGCGGCATGGCCGACCCCATAGCCCCGGGTATCACTCCCGGCAGCGGACCGGGACACCTGGCAGTGTTCGGGTACGACCCCGTCAGCAGCAACATCGGGCGCGGTGTACTGGAGGCTGTCGGTATCGATATTGAACTCCAGCCAGGGGACGTGGCTGCCCGCGGCAATTTCTGCACCATCGATGAGAAGGGCGTGATTACCGACCGCCGGGCGGGGCGTATCTCCAGCGATAAATGCGCCGAACTATGTAAATTACTCGACGGTATGTCGATTGACGGCGTTAACATTATGGTCTATCCGGTAAGAGAACACCGCTTTGTGGTTGTCTTTCGTGGTGAGGACCTGGCGGCTGATGTTTCCGAGTCCGACCCCTCCCGTACGGGGGTGGCGGCGCCGCCGGTTGAGGCGTTGAGTCCCGGTGCCGGCAAACTGGCGGATGTAGCCAATCAATTCGTAGCTGAGGCAAAAAATTTGCTGGCCGGGCACCAGCCGGCGAATATGGTCCTGCTGCGGGGTTTCGCCGGGAAACCCGGTTTCGCCACCATGCAGGAAATTTATAAGTTAAACCCGCTGGCCGTTGCCGTTTACCCGATGTACCGGGGGCTGGCCAGACTTGTCGGTATGGAAATCGCTGATACGGGCGCAACGCTGCAAGATGAGTTTGATACTTTGAAGCAAAACTATAGCAAATACGACTTTTTCTTCCTGCATGTGAAGTGGACGGATAGCGCCGGTGAAGACGGCGACTTTGCCCGCAAGGTAACCGTCCTGGAGCAGGTTGATGCGGCTTTGCCTGAACTAACCGGACTTGAACCGGATGTGCTGGTAGTTACCGGCGACCACTCGACGCCGGCAGTCCTTAAAGGTCACAGCTGGCATTCGGTGCCGGTTCTCCTGTGCTCGAAGTATTGCCGTACCGACCCGGTACAGATGTTTTCGGAATCGGCTTTTCTAACCGGTGGCCTGGGAAGAATTCACTCTACGGATATCATGCCCTTGGCCATGGCCAACGCTCAGAAACTGACCAAATTTGGTGCTTAGGAGTTGAAGATGGCGCGTGTACCGATGATTGCCGGTAACTGGAAGATGAACACGACGGTAGATGATGCCGTCAAGTTCGTAAAAACAATGTTGCCTGAACTTGATAAGGTAAGCGGTGTCGACAAGGTAGTCTGCCCGCCCTTCGTGTCTCTGGCGGCAGTAAAGGAAGTTATAAAGGAAAGCACTGTCAAGCTGGGGGCGCAGAACGTCTTCTATAAAGAGAAGGGGGCTTTCACCGGCGAGGTTTCACCGGAGATGCTGGCCGGACTCTGTGAATATGTCATCATAGGGCATTCCGAGCGCCGTCAGTATTTCGGCGATACCGAGGAAATTATCGACTTGAAAATTAAGGCAGCGATTGAGCATATGCTAAAACCTATATTCTGTATCGGCGAGAGCCTGGAAGAGAACGAGGCGGGGAGGACAGAGGAGGTACTGACACGGCAGTGTATGGCGTCCTGCGACCGCCTGTACTTTTACGGAGGTATCGTTATCGCTTACGAGCCCGTTTGGGCTATCGGCACGGGTAAATCTGCCACCAGTGAAGAGGCTAATAAGACCATCGGTTTTATCCGGCAGCTGGTGCGTCACCGGCACGGCAGCGAGATTGCCGATAGTGTCCGTATCCTTTACGGCGGCAGCGTTACCGCGGCGAATACTGCCGAATTAATGAAAATGCTGGAGATTGACGGCGCTCTGGTCGGTGGAGCCAGCCTGAAAGCCGATGATTTCCTGAGCATTGCTCAACAGGCCTCGGAAATCCGGGGCGTTTCTTGATGGCATGAAGCGTCTCGTCGCTATCGTCGGCCCCACGGGAATCGGCAAGAGCCGTCTGGCTCTGCACCTTGCCGGTCGTTTCAACGGGGAGATAGTCAGCGCCGATAGCCGGCAGGTGTACCGTTACCTGGATATCGGCACGGCCAAACCGACTCCCCAGGAGCTGTCTCTTATACCTCACCATATGATTGATGTCGTTAATCCCGATGATGATTTCAGCCTGGCTTTATATCAGAGAATGGCCGGTCAGGCCATCGAGGATATTTTCGAGCGTAAACGACTGCCATTTCTGGTAGGGGGCAGCGGCTTATATGTCAGGGCGGTACTGGAAGGATGGCAGGTGCCGGGTGTTTCTCCCGACCCCGAATTCAGGTATAATATAGAGAGGCGGGCCGGCGAGAGCGGTGTCGATGAACTCTACGAGGAGCTTGTCAGGGTCGACCCCGAAGCGGCGCAGAAGATTGACCGCCGTAATGTGCGCCGGGTAATCCGGGCGCTTGAGGTATATGCCAGGGCCGATAAACCGTTTTCCAGGCTCGGACAGAAAAAAGCTCCCGCTTTTAATTCATTTATCATCGGCTTAACCGCCGAAAGGGCAATGCTGTACCGCATGGTCGATGCCAGAGTCGATGCAATGATAGAGCGCGGCCTCGTGCGGGAAGTGGAAAATTTGCTGAAAATGGGGTATCATTTAGACTTACCGTCCATGTCCGGCATCGGCTACCGGCAGGTCGGACAGTATCTCAACGGTGAGCTTACGCTGGAAGCGGAAATACAGAAAATGAAAACGGAGACTCATCGTTTTATCCGTCACCAGTATGCCTGGTTCCGGCTGAAGGATGAAAATATACACTGGTTCGATATAGAGAAACAAAGTGATGACGACATAGAGAAGGAACTGGCCGGGTTTTTAAAAAGCGATTAAGCGGAGATAGAAAGAGATAAATGTTGAATTTCACCAAGATGCAGGGCACTGCCAACGATTTTATCGTCGTTGACGCGCGTAATCTGGAGCGTGACTGGCCCGAACTGGCTTTAGCCGCGTGCGACCGCCACCTGGGTATCGGGGCTGATAGCCTGATATTACTGCTGTCCTCGGACAGGGCTGATTTCGGTATGCGCATTTTTAATGCCGACGGCTTTGAAGCCGAGACATGCGGCAACGGTATCAGGTGCCTGGCCAGATATGCCCTGGAGAAGGGGCTTATCAGTCCGGATGTTAAAGAGGTTACGATAGAAACAGTGGCCACCATCAACACGGTTACGTTTGAGCGGGAAAGCGGTAGAGTTACTAAATTCCGGGCTAACATGGGCAAGCCCATTTTTTCCGTTGATAAAATACCGGTAAACCTGAAATCGGAAGAGGGTAGTGTAGTTGACATAAATAGTATGTTAAGCTATAAGGTTAAAGTGGATGACATCGACCTGACACTCAACCTTGTCTCCATGGGGAATCCGCATGCCGTTCATTTTTGCCAGGTGCCGGTAGATGATTTTCCATTGAATGTCATCGGACCGGTAGTGGAGAGAATGGAGGTGTTTCCAAATCGGACGAATTTCGAAGTAGCCCGGGTGCTTGATAACAGGCAACTGGAAGCTCGTGTCTGGGAGCGGGGTGTCGGCGAAACACTTGCCTGTGGCAGCGGCGCCTGCGCCATAGCGGTTGCCTCGAAACTGCTCGGTTATGCCGGACAAATAGTGGATATAAAGCTACCCGGCGGCGTGCTGAATACCGAATGGAAAGGTGATGGAGAGGTGGTGCTGGGAGGGCCGGCGGTGGCAGTTTTTGAAGGAATATGGCCTGATTGAGGTGTGACATATGAAGATAGCCAGAAGAATAGAACAACTGAAGCCGTACCTGTTTGTTGAGATAAATAAGAAAATAGCCGAAAAGAAGGCTAAGGGCGAGGAGATTATCAGTTTCGCCATCGGCGACCCTGATATCCCGACGCCTGCGCATATAATAGAAGGACTCTGCAAGGCGGCGCAGGACCCGGCCAACCATCGCTATCCGGAGTCTGAAGGCCTGCCTGAGCTGCGCCAGGCTATCGCGGCATGGTACCAGAAACGCTTCAATGTATCACTTGACCCGGAGACCGAGGTGCTGCCGCTCATCGGCGCCAAGGAAGGCATCGGGCATATCGCTTTTTGCTTTATCGACCCCGGAGATATCGCCCTGGTGCCGGACCCGGCTTATCCGGTCTATGCCATCGGCACCCAGCTGGCCGGTGGACGTCCATACTATATATCGCTCAAGGAGAGCAATGGTTTTCTGCCTGACCTGAACGGCATCCGTGACGATATTCTGGAGAAGACCAGGCTACTGTGGCTTAACTATCCCAACAACCCCACCGGCGCTGTAGCCGAGCTGGAATTTTTCAACCAGGTAGTTGAGTTCGCCGGGAAGCATGAAATCCTGGTGTGTCACGACGGGCCATATTCGGAGGTGGCTTTTGATGATTACCAGCCCGTCAGTCTGATGCAGGCCGAGGGAGCCAGGGATGTCGGCGTGGAGTTTAATTCGTTCTCCAAGAGCTATAACATGACCGGCTGGCGTATTGGCATGGCGGTCGGAAATGCCGAGGCGGTCGGCGCTTTAAGGACATTAAAGTCGAACCTCGATTCGGGAATACCCCAGGCCATTCAATACATGGCTATAGAGGCGTTAAACGGGCCGCAGGACTGTATCTCGGAGCATAATAACGCTTACCAGAGACGACGCGACCTGATTGTTGAAGTATTGATTAATATCGGCCTGGAGGTCGCAATACCCAAGGCCGGCCTGTATGTGTGGGCGAAGGTTCCCGAGGGCTATAACTCGGTTGATTTTACGGCTGCTCTAATCGACCAGATAGGCGTGGCGGTTACCCCCGGAGTAGGGTACGGGCGGAGTGGTGAGGGGTATGTGCGATTGTCGCTGACTATCGCGGATGCGGCACTGGTCAAGGGGCTGTCACGGCTTTCGGGATGGCGTAATACGCGGCGTCTGACACCAAAGAGATAAGTTAACATAAACCTTTTTCTGAGGAGAATACTATCACCAGGAACACGGTTGCCACCAGGTCCGCGACGGAAAAAGCCCTTCTCCTGGCGGTGGCTCATAAGGGAAGCAGGGCGAGGCAATCAGCGGAGAATTCAATAGAAGAACTGGCACAGCTGGCGGGTGCCGCCGGGGCTCATGTCGTCGGGAAGATTGTCCAGCAGCTGCCCGTGCCGTCGCACGATTTCTACGTAGGTAAAGGCAAGCTCGAGGAACTCCTGGCCCTGAAAAACAGCAGTGATTTCAGCGTTCTCATTCTCGATGATGAGCTTACGCCCAATCAGCAGCGGAACCTGGAAGAAGCCCTTAATGTTAAGGTAATCGACCGCGCCGCGCTTATTCTGGATATTTTCGCCGGGCGTGCCCGCACCCACGAGGGACGTCTTCAGGTGGAGCTGGCCCAGCACCAGTATCTTCTACCCAGGCTTGCCGGGCAGTGGCGTCACCTGGAGAGGCTCGGCGGCGGTATCGGCACCAGAGGCCCCGGAGAATCACAGTTGGAGACGGACCGGCGCCTGATACGCCGCAAGATACAGCGCCTCAAAGAGCAGACCGAAGCGATAAGGAAACACCGCGCTTTATACCGGCAGAAACGCCAGAAAAGCGGCATACCGGTCGTGGCGCTGGTCGGCTACACCAATGCCGGTAAAAGCACGTTATTGAATGCCCTCTGTCAGGCCGATATTTATACCGATGACAGACTCTTTGCCACCCTCGACCCCACCACCCGACGCCTGGCACTGCCTGAGAATGTTATGGTTCTAGTTACCGATACCGTCGGCTTCATACGCAAGCTGCCGCCGACCATTATCAGCGCCTTCAGGGCTACACTCGAAGAGCTTACCGAGGCCAGGCTGCTGCTGCATATTGTCGACCTGTCTTCTCCGGATGCTCCGGAGCAGTGCCAGACGGTTGAGGATATCCTCGCGGAGCTCGGGCTGGACGATAAGCCATGTATTACGGCACTGAATAAGGTAGACCTGGTGTTGGACAGCGACCGGGACTGGGACGAGAAATCGGCACTGGAATATTTCTTAGAGCAGGGCGTAGCCGCCGACGAGAGAACGGTGTATATCTCGGCGGTAAAGAGATGGGGATTGAAAAAACTACTCGACGTTATTAGCGTAGAATTGTCTTAACCGACAGGTGTTAGAATATTAACAGGTGTAACATCGCTTATCTAATACCAGTGAACGGGTAGAGACTTTACATAA
>JAUWGD010000070.1 GCA_030606585.1 Dehalococcoidales bacterium
CCTTCGGGGTCGGGCAAGTCCACGATGCTTAACCTGATGGGCTGCCTGGATAAACCAACCTCCGGCCAGTACTACCTGGAAGATAGAGAGGTCAGCCGCTTAAGCGGGGGCGAACTGGCGCAGGTCAGGGGTAAAAAGATAGGTTTCATCTTCCAGACCTTCAACCTGCTGCCACGTCTCTCAGCGCTGGCTAACGTGGAACTCGGTATGAGGTATGTCGGCGGCAGCGACCGGAAAAAAGCCACGGAGGCGCTGGAAAGGGTCGGACTGGGGGAACGCGCCAGCCACCGTCCCACCGAGCTTTCGGGGGGTGAGCAGCAGAGAGTGTCCATTGCCCGGGCGCTGGTAAAAAATCCGCCGCTGCTCCTTGCCGATGAGCCCACGGGCAATCTCGACAGCAAATCCGGTGAAGACATAATCTCCATACTAACCTCGCTGCACGCCGAGCAGGGTATCACGCTGATTATGATTACGCATGATGCCAATATCGCCCATCACTGCCAGCGTATTATTCACCTTAAAGACGGCGAGATAGTCACGGAGGAAACCGTATGAGGAAATGGCTGGACCCCATAACCACTGCCTGGAGCGGCGTTATTACCCATAAACTACGCAGCTTCTTAACCATCCTGGGTATCGTTATCGGTGTCGGCGCCGTGATTACGCTCATGTCCGTGGGTCGTGGGGCAGAACAACAGATACTTACCAATATCCAAAGCCTCGGCTCAAACCTGATTACCGTCAGCCCCGGCGCGTTCACCTTCGGCGGTATCAGGGGTGGTGTGTCGCAAACACTGACGATAGAGGACTCGCAGGCAATAGCAGCGCAGGTCCCCAATATATCCGCCATAGCCCCTTCCTACACGAGCAACCTGCAACTGGTGTACGGCGACAGCAACATGGACTCCCGGGTAACCGGTACCACCCCGGAATACATGGCGGTCAACAACCTGGAGGCTGCTGGCGGCACATTCTTCTCGTATGATGATTACCAGCGCAGCAATAAGGTAATCGTAATCGGCAGTAATGTCGCCGAAACTCTCTTCGGCGATACAAACCCCGTCGGTGAGCAGTTGCGGATGGGTACGATTATCGTACGCGTTATCGGCGTTCTGGAGAGTAAAGGGTTCATGTTCGGCTCGCCGGATGATGTTGTCTATATCCCCTTAACCGCCATGCAACAGACGGTTGCCCAGCCGAGGACACCCCAGGGCGGCCGCATCGTTTCCGCCGTGTCTCTGACCGTAAGCGATGAGTCACACACGCAGAGCGTCATCGATTCCATAACCAGCCTGCTCCGCACGCGTCACCATCTGACCGCCATGGCCGAGGATGACTTTAATATCATGTCCACCGAGGAAATAGCCGCCACCTTCTCGGAAGCTATGGGCACAATGACCCTTCTTCTGGGAGCCATCGCCGCTATTTCTCTGCTGGTGGGAGGCATCGGCGTGATGAACATCATGCTGGTATCGGTGCTGGAAAGGACCAGGGAGATAGGAATCCGCAAGGCGCTGGGCGCCCGGGAGCGGGATATCTGGGGCCAGTTTTTAATCGAAGCGGCATTTTTATCATTCGCCGGCGGCATCATCGGGATTATAGGTGGCTGGGGAATATCGTTCTTCATCGCCAGAATGGGTGTAATGGAAACCCTGGTAACTGCGGACATTGTCATCCTGGCCGTTTCCGTATC
Organism: Dehalococcoidales bacterium; assembly: GCA_030606585.1. GTDB lineage: Bacteria > Chloroflexota > Dehalococcoidia > Dehalococcoidales > RBG-16-60-22 > JAFGPF01. The sequence goes on from JAUWGD010000070.1 coordinate 1,694, forward strand.
GGTCGGTATCGGCCTGTTCTTCGGCTTCTATCCCGCCTGGAACGCTTCCCGCCTCAACCCCATCGACGCCCTCAGGTCGGAATAAACCATACCCTCAACGCGGCAACGTTGCCCCACGCACCCCTTTTCAGCCGGCGGGACCGTGGGACCGTGTCTTGCAAAAGAGTACCCGAGCATTCATAATGTAGCTGCCGATAACAGAATGCAAGGGGGATATTCCATGGCAACGTTGAAAGAATGTAATCAATACGGAGAAGAACTTGAGAACCTTCTGGGATTAAGCACGTCCCCGGTGGCCGTAAAGATGCTGGCGAAGGAAGAAGAAATCCCGGAGGGGGCCATCCGCCCTAAAAAAGACCATGGGTATCACCTTGCCCAGTGCCAGGCTTTCGCCCTGTCGCGCCGCGATAGAGCCACGGTAGCCATGCTCAAAGAAGACAACTGGTGTCCCGGCGCCGTAATATCCTACGGACTGGTGCCGAAGCCGGATAATCCTTCTGCCAGTGGCCAGAACCCGTACGTTTGCTTCGAGTACGGCAAGTACATCGGTATCCTTACCGCCCCGCTGCAGACGGCCGCTTTTACACCGGACGTCGTGATTATTTATTGCGATACCAATCAACTCCGCATTATACTCCTGTCCCTGAAAATGGAGGACAGACCTAATGTGAAAACGAACTTATTCCCTTTCTCCTGCTCCAATTCCATCATACCCGTAATGCTGAACGGCGAATACTGGGTCAACCTGCCCGACCCCGGTGAATACGCACGGGCGCTGACAATCGCGGGGGAAATGATGTTCTCCGTTCCCGGAGGAAAACTGGCCGAAATAACAGAGGGTCTCAGGCAGTTTGACAAGAATGAATCCGGGTTTGCCCATGAACAGATGATGATGAGGCCGGATTTCCCTCAGCCGGACCTGTACAAGAGGGTATTCGAGGGCTGGGGCATGGACCACGAATAGCCCGATTCATTACCGACATATTATTGCATTATTATAATCCTTGTGTTATCATAAATTATGAGCATATGCTCATAATAGACGAGGGATTATAGTAGAAATGCCCAGACCGCAAAAGTGCCGTCGCGTAGCCTACGTGCCGGGGGTAACGTATTTCAAACCTTCTGGTATTCCCATGAGGTCGTTGGAAGAAATCCGGCTTTCCCTGGAGGAAGCCGAGGCGCTGCGCCTGAAAGACCTGGAAGGAATGGAGCAGGAGACTGCCTCGGAAAGGATGAATGTTTCACGACCTACCTTTCAGAGAGTTTTATCCTCGGCGCGCCGGAAGGTCGCCGAGGCCCTGCTTAACGGCAGAGCGATAAGGATTTCCGGCGGCAACTACGAGATGGCATCCCGCCGGTTACGCTGCCGGAGCGGCCACGAGTGGGACGCCCCGCTTGAACCGGAAGCAGATGAGTCACCGGCGCTCTGCCCTACCTGTAATACGCCGGGCACTCATAAATATTGAGGAAAATAATGCAAATTATTAACGACCTGCTATCTATCCTGGACTATGAAGCGCCCGTGGCGGACATACGCCAGGGGCCGTTCCAGACAGCCGTCCTCACCCGTAACTGCGGTCTGGCCTCCACACCTCATGACCCCGGCCCCCACCATGATAAAAGCCCGGTAAAGGAAACGGGGTATTTACTCGACCGGAACGCCGGCGAGCTGGCGCAACTGGCTCTCTCGTCGAGTTCTCTGGAAGCGGCTATCGGTATGGCGACGATTAACTCTCTAATCGAGGTTGACGAACAGAAATGCGAAGAGCTTAACGCCGCCGACCTTATCGCCCGGAAAGGCGAAAACAGGAAAGTGGCGATAATCGGGCATTTCCCCTTTATTCCCCGGCTCAAATCCATAGTAAAGGAGCTCTGGGTGATAGAAAAGAACCCGCAGGCGGGGGATTACGGCGAAGCAGAATCCGAAAACCTTATCCCCCGGGCGGATGTAGTCGGTATCACCGGTACGGCCTTCACCAATCATACCATCGAACACCTGCTGGACCTCTGCAATCCCGATGCCTATGTCGTCGTCCTGGGAGGGACGGCGCCCCTTTCGCCCGTGCTGTTCGACTACGGCGTTGACGCCGTTTCGGGTACGCTGGTGACCGACCCTCAACTCGTACTGCGTTACGTCAGCCAGGGGACCACCTTCCGCCAGATTAAGGGCACCCGATTGTTAACGATGATGAAGGAAAGCATTTAGACTAATGGCGAAGCGAAGCAAACGGATTATGTTCACAGCGATACTGGCATTTACCGCTGTCCTGCTCGTACTTCCGGGGGTTTCCTGCTCATCGCCACCATCCACTCTGACTGTTTTCGCCGCCGCCGGGGCCAAGCCACCGCTTGATGAGATTTGTCGCCAGTTCGGTGAGCGGTGCCAGACAAGGATAGAAATGAACTACGGAGGAGGCGGCGAGGTGCTGAACCAGATGGTGCTCTCCCGCAGCGGTGATATTTATATTGCCCCGGAGCAGCTTTTCATGGAAATGGCGCGTGAAAAGCAGGCTATCGACCCGCAGACGATACAAAGCGTGGCATATATGATACCGGTTATCGCCGTGCCCGCCGGTAATCCCGCCAATATCTCCTGTCTGGCCGACCTTGCCGGACCGGGAATCCAGGTAGCCGTCACCCGGCAGGAAACAACGCTCCTGGGTAAATACGCCCCGGAGATTTTCAGCAAGGCAGGCCTGGCGGAGGAAATCGGCAAGAACATCGTCACCGAGGCTGCCCGACCCGATAACCTGCTGACCATGCTCGTTATGGGGCAGGTAGATGCTGTCATTATCTGGCACTTTTACCAGACCCAGGCGCCTGATGATATAGAAATAATATTCCTGCCGCCGGAACAGCTAACGGGAACAGGCGAAATACAGATAGCCGTATCATCGTACTGTCAAAACGAAAGCGAGGCGCGGAAATTCATCGACTTTATAACATCTGTAGAGGGTAAAGAGGTATTTAAAAACTTCGGATATATTGTCGATACCGGGGAGGTGAAGCAATATTGGCATTAAAACCCGTTCTTGAAGAAGCGAAAGAAAAATTACAGGAAATCGTTACCGAGCATCGCCTGGGGGATGAAGTCGTGCAGGTGACCATCGGCACACTCTCGGTAGAGCAGGCGATAGGCACACCCAGTCGGCAGGACTTCCCCCTGCTGGAGGGGAGAGAAGTAATGATTGAGGCGGAGTTTCACGGGAGCCACGGCCAGGCCTTCACCGACCGCCCTCACGATTTTACCGGCTCCATAAATGACGTTATCAGCTTGAGCCCGGATAAAAACGAAAACAGGGCTATATTCATCGCTACACTCAACGCAGTCATGGCGCACCTGGGTATGGTCAGCGGAACCCGCCACTGCCATGATGAAGAGCCGGAGGAATGCGCCAGAGAGATTGCCCGGCATATTATGGATGAATCGGGCAGGGTTAAAGTCGGTATGGTGGGACTTCAACCGGCCATACTGGAAAATCTTGTCCTTACCTTCAGTTCCGAAAATGTGCGCTGCACCGACCTTAATCCCAAAAACGCAGGCTCAACTAAATACGGAGCCGAAATCTGGGACGGCCGGACGGAAACCGGCAGGCTCATAGAGTGGTGCGATATTCCGCTGGTTACGAGCAGCGCGCTTGTCAACAACACCTTTGACAATATCAGGAAAGAAGTTATCGCTCAGGGCAAACCACTGATTACTTTCGGCGTGACCGGCGCAGGGATATGTGCCCTGCTTGGCTTTGATAGATTATGCTTTCAACCGCACTAGAGTCTTTAAAGGAATAAAGGAGGTCAATTATGAAAATTGCTATATCAGCGGTAGGACAAAGCCTGGATAGCCAGGTCGACCCGCGTTTCGGCCGTTGCCAGAATTTTGTTATAATCGATATGGATACGATGGAGTTCGAGGCAATAGCCAACGAATCGGCGGCTGCCGCGGGCGGCGCTGGTATCGCCACTGCCCAGATGATTGCCGGAAAAGGGGTTGAGGCTGTACTCACCGGCAACTGCGGACCCAATGCTTTCGGCGTTCTTAATAGCGCCGGCATAAAAGTCATGACAGGGGCTACCGGTACCGTACATGAAGCTATCGAGAGTTACAAGGCAGGCAAGCTACAGGCCAGCTCCCAGGCCAGCGCCGGCGCTCACTCGGGAATGAAACGCGGCAGGGGCATGGCTTAAAGGCTTGAGGACCGGATAAAATCAGGGAGGTGAAAATATGCCTAGAGGAGACGGAACAGGACCGCCATCCGGGAGTAACCAGAGGGGAGGCAGAATGAGTGGTAATCGACCCGGGGCGGGCCCCGGCGGCGACTGCGTTTGCCCCAGCTGCGGAGAGAAAGTAACGCATCAACCGGGAAACCCGTGCTATAATATAAACTGTCCCAAGTGCGGTACAAAGATGACGCGGGGATAAAAATAAAGGAAACAACCTATCTACTGTCCGGTACAAGGAGAGATGGCGCGTGCAGGATTTGATAAAAGAGTTTATAGCGCAGAAGAAGTTCGCCGTCGTCGGGGCTACCGATAATCCGGAAAAATACGGACACCAGGTACTCGTCAACCTGAAAAACAGGGACTACGAGGTGTATCCCGTAAATCCCAGGCTGGAGACGATTGAAGGAATGAAGTGTTATGCGACCCTCTCCGAACTGCCGGTAAAAGTAGATGTCGTGGACTTTGTCGTGCCTCCGGCGGCCACCGAGTCTATTCTTGACGAATGCCTGAAACTGGGTCTTAACCGTATATGGCTCCAGCCCGGCTCGGAAAGCGAAGCGGCTATCAGGTTCTGCCAGGAGAATAATCTTAAAGTAGTGCACAGTGTTTGCGTAATGATGAACTGAGCGGGAGTAAACGCATGAAATCATATGAACTGGAACCCAAATACGGGACGAGTCAGATACCGGGTAAATGCCTGAAATGCCTCGGCGAACAGGAGCTCAACAACTGTCTTCTGGAGCTATTGAGAACCGAGGAGGATGACGAGGAGGTTATACAAAGATTCGAGGCACTGGTTACCTTTCTCCAATCGCCCGAATCAAAAAAGCTGCGTGACGAATCTGAGAAATTACTGTCAGAAGGAAAACGCGTTACCCTGAAAATAAAGATGGACAAGGACACAGATAACCCGAACTATGAGCTTGTTACTGAATAAAATAATTACGGAGGTATATCATGAGGTACGCTGTACCCGTAGTCGGTGGACAGGTATCGCCGCACTTTGGTCATTGTGAGCACTTTGCCTTCTTCGACGTTGAAGAGCAAAGCCGAGAAATCACCGGCAAAGAGACCGTCCCTTCACCCGAACATCAGCCCGGACTTTTACCTGCCTGGCTGGCGGAACAAGGAGCGACGATAATAATCGCCGGAGGCATGGGGCCACGCGCGGTGGACCTGCTGCAACAGAACGGTATCCAGGTCGTACTCGGTTCTATGGAAGGCGACCCGGAGCAGGCCGTACTCAGCCATCTAAGCGGCAACCTGAATACCGGCGATAATATCTGCGACCACCCGGGCTAATACGCCTATCAGCTACACGAACCGACAGGAGGAGTAATGACAACCGAACAGCATATTAAAGAAAGCCTGGATAAGATACTCGTCCCCGGTGCTATGCGCAGTCTCCTGAAAATGAACCTGGTGCGTAACATCGTCATCAGCGATGGCAAGGTGAGTATCACATTATCATCCGCGGCATTGGCTCCGCAAATCCAGGATAGATTGAAAGACAGCGTTAAAGAAGCGACCGGCAAGCTGGACGGCGTTAACGAGGTCACCGTGGACTTTTCCGAAGAAAAGCCGAAGGACCTGAACCAGATAAAAAACGTCATTGCCGTTATGAGCGGTAAGGGAGGCGTGGGCAAATCGCTGGTTACCAGTCTGGTGTCGGTTGCATTGCAGAGACAGGGTTATGAAATAGGCATCCTTGACGCGGACATTACCGGCCCGAGTATCCCCAAGATGTTCGGAATTGCCAACCATCCCGCCGGCAGTGACACCGGCCTGTTACCCGTACCGTCGCGGTCAGGGATTGAGATTATGTCAATTAACCTTTTACTGCCGGGTGAAGACGAGGCAGTTATCTGGCGCGGCCCGCTTATCGCCAGAGCCATAACCCAGTTCTGGGAAGAAGTCCTCTGGGGACAACTCGACTACCTGATAGTTGACCTGCCCCCGGGAACCGCCGACGCACCCCTCACCGTCCTGCAGACACTGCCCGTTACCGGCGTTATCATCGTCTTCACGCCGCAGGACCTGACGAATATGGTGGTCAGGAAAGCGGTAAAGATGGCCCGGCAAATGGACAAGTCTATCCTCGGCGTCGTCGAGAATATGAGCTATCTCTACGTACCCGAGATTGACAAGAAGATGGAAATCTTCGGCAGGAGCCGGGGTGATGAGATGGCCAAGGCCGCCGACGCGCCCCTGCTGACGCGGCTGCCCATAGACCCGGAACTGGCCAAACTTTGCGACGAAGGCACTATCGAACGTTACGACAGCGACATTATGAACGGACTGAAAGAGTCCTTATCCATCATAACGACACAGACCTCTTAAAACCGAGGCCGGTAAGCATTGAACATAGAAGCGCAATTGCAGACACAAAAAGACCGGATACGAAAACGGTTGTTAAAATACACCAGGAAAGCGTTCCGCATACTGCCGCCACTGGTCAAGCCACGCATTCTCGACATAGGCTACGGCTCCGGCATACCAACCATGGAACTGGCCAGATTAACCGACGGAGTAATCACGGGAATAGACATTGACACGGCAATGCTTGACCTGTTACGAAGGAAAATCGAAAAGGCGGGATTGTCCGAAATAGTTAAAACGGTAAAGTGTTCTATCCCCGATATGGGATTCCCGGATGAGAGTTTCGATTTAATCTGGGCGGAAGGCTCCATTTTCGCAATCGGGTTTGCACGGGGACTCCAGGAATGGAAGCGTTTCCTCAAGCCGGGCGGCTACCTGGTGATCCATGACGAAATAGGCGATACTAAAAAGAAACTGGAACAAATTTCTATCTGCGGTTATGACCTGCTCGGCCACTTTGAACTGGACAGCAATGTCTGGCGGACTGAATATTTTGCTCCTATGGCGGAATTCATT
>JAUWGD010000027.1 GCA_030606585.1 Dehalococcoidales bacterium
TCCGGATGCAGGAAATCCCCATACCATTTGCCGATAATTTCTTTCCGTTTGTAACCGAGCGTTTTCAGCCATGTCGGATTTACATCAATGAAACAGCCATCTTCATCCAGCGATTGATAAGATAAAGGGGCATTGTCATAAGTTACTCTGTATTTCTCCTCGCTTTCCCTCAGTGCCACCTCCGCCCGCTTGCGCTCGGTAAGGTCCTGGTACATGGACATAAATTGACTATCCCCGCCCCAGATGATTTCCTTACGAAACACCTGTAAATTTCTGACCTCGCCGTCCGGGCGCCGGATGTTTAGTTCGTAGTCGCCCGTGAGAAACTCCCCCCGGTTCCTCATCTCTTTTCTTTCTTGGTGACCGGCATAGCTCTCCAGAGTATAGAGCTGTTTCCTGGGTAACGCTTTTAGTTCTTCAACGCTGCCCAGTCCGCAGATATCCAGAACGGTCTGATTGGCATAAAGTAGTTCACCACCTTCGGTAACGATGCGGATTCCCACGGGGCATATATCCATGGCGTTACGGAAGTTCTGCTCCGACTCTATGTATGCCTCTTCAAGCTCCCTGACGCCGAGTAGGGCGGCATCACGCTCGCTGATAATTTCATCAACGTCACCGACACGCAGGCTGGCAATAAGCGCTTCGGACTCTGCCAGCTTCTTTTTCAATTCCTCATAGGTCGGTCTTTTACTCATCATACCCCTTGGTAGCACCTAAAGAGGACAAATGTATTCGGTTTTATCATACGGTTACAATCCTATAGTGTATAGCTTATCGTATAAATATGTCAAGTGGCATAAATATCGTCAATAGGAGAGCCAGATGACGCAAAATATTTTAAAAAATGTCACCTGAAGCTCCCGTTAAACCAGGTATAATTAATGCTTTTACAGTGGTTGCCATCATGCTATAGTAGGATATACCGGTCTGCTTTTCGGGGGGTTAAGTTTGGCTGATTTCGGTTATGCCGGAGAAATATTAAAGGTAAATTTATCCGACGGAGCAATTACCAGGCTGCCGGCTGCCGATTATGCGGACAGGTTTCTGGGGGGGAGGGGTATCGGAGCCAAACTCTACTGGGACATGGTACCGCCCCGTACCGGAGCCCTCGAGCCTGATAACTGTTTTATCTGCGCCAGTGGTCCCGCCGCCGGCTTTAACCGTCTGGCCGGTGGCAGGTGGATAATCTGCGCGAAATCGCCCGCCGGAGAACCGGAATCCTTTAACTACGCTAACCTGGGAGACAGCTGGGGCATAAGACTGAAATATGCCGGTTACGATGCTCTGGTGGTTCAGGGAAAAGCCGAGAAGCCCGTTTATATCTATGTTCGTGACGGTAACGCCGAAATACGGGATGCATCTCACCTCTGGGGAAAATCGGCTTTTGAAGCCGGCGACAGCCTGAAAACGGAACTTGGTAAAGGGGTGAGTGTCCTGACCATCGGACCCGCCGCCGAAAACACGGTTATCTTCGCCACCGTGCTGGCCGATGGCGGTGCCTCCGGCTCGGGCGGACTCGGCAGTGTTATGGGGTCGAAGATGCTGAAGGCTATAGTCGTCGCTGGAGATAAAAAGCCGATAGCCGCTAACCCGGAAAGACTCAGCAGTCTTGCCGACCGTCTTTTTCAGCTGGTTAAGGGCAACGCGCCGGCTCTCGGCTGGGTCATACCCGGACGAACCAGGCCCCGCGCCTGCTATGGCTGCGGCATCGGCTGCTCCCGTCAATCGTACACGGATGGAAACGGGCGCCGCTATAAATCTTTCTGCCAGCCGATAGATTCCTACCGCCGACCCGCCGAGAAATACGGAAACAACAGTGTCGAGGTGTCACTGCTGGCGGCGCGGTTGTGTGACGGCTACGGGCTCGATTCTTCCGTGATGCAGGCTATGATTGAGTGGCTTATCAGGTGTTATAAGGAAGGCGTTTTAACCGAGAAGGATACCGGGCTGCCGCTTTCGAAGATAGGCAGCGTAGAATTTATCGAAGAGCTTACCCGGAAGATAGCCTTCAGAGAGGGTTTCGGGGACCTTCTCGCCCGGGGCACTATCAGTGCGGCGCGGTCAATCGGCGGCCGGGCGGAGGAACTGATAAGCTATTCCGTCCTGACCCGCGCCAATGAATTGAGGGACTATGACCCCAGGCTGATACCGCATAACGCGCTGCTTTACGCCACCGAACCGAGAAGGCCGATACAGCAGCTTCATGAAGCCAGCACGACTCTGGTACGCTGGTCCGGCTGGTATAATGGGGAGGAAGGTGCCTTTTTATCGTCCGGGGCCATGCGCAAGCTTGCGGAGACCTTCTGGGGGAGCGCTACGGCGGCGGACTACTCCACGTACGAAGGGAAAGCACTGGCTTCAAAGAAAATCCAGGACCGATGGCATGCCCTGGAAAGCCTCGTCCTTTGCGACCTCTACTGGCCCGTTATCTGCAGCGGGAACACCGCGGACCACCAGGGCGACTCATCCATGGAGAGCCGGGTGCTATCGGCTATAACGGGCAGGGAAATAGACGAAGCAGAATTGAATATTATTGGCGAAAGAATCTTCAACCTGCAGCGGGCAGTCATGATGAGGCAGGGGTGGGGTGGCAGAGAGGGAGACAGGCTGCTGGACTACCTGCACAGCGAGCCGTTGCAGTACCTGCGTTTCAACCGCGAATGCACCGTCCTGGGTAGGGACGGTGAGGTTGCCAGTCGGCAGGGGACGGTGGTGGACAGGGCGGAGTTCGAGAAGATGAAGGATGAGTATTACGCGCTGCGGGGCTGGGACGTCCAAAGCGGACTGCAAACGAGGGTCGGACTTGAGAAGCTTCAACTTAAAGATATTACCGACGACCTCGAAGGCCGGGGGCTTTTGAAGTAGCCGGTTACTCGAACAACTCCATGATGTGCATGACTTTCTGAGGCATACCGTGCCGGGTGATGCTATCGATAAGCTGTATCTGGCAGCCGGGGCAGTCGGTCACGACGATATCCGCACCCGTCGAATCGATACTGGCGGCTTTCTTATCGGCTATTTTCTTTGATAAATCGTAGAAGTAAATACTGAAAGTCCCCGCCATGCCGCAGCAGCGGTCGGCATCGGGCATTTCCACGTAGTTGATATCCGGTATTGATTTTAATATCTTACGCGGCTGCTCCTTGATACCCAGGTAGCGCCCCAGGTGGCACGGCTCATGCCAGGTCACGGTCTTGCCCTTGAATTCACCGGCGACGCGGTAAGCGGATGGGGGCAGTTGCAGTACGTCCACCAGGAACTGGGTGATGTCCTTTATCTTATCAGCGAAATCCGTATATTCACGCTTCCTTTCCTCATTATCGGCCAGGAACTTGCCGTAGTCCTTCATCGCCGAGGCGCAGGTAGCGCAGTCGGTAATTATATAGTCGAGTTCTTTAAAAGCCTTAACGTTGGCATCGGCCATCCGGCGGCCGGTGGCGAAGTCGCCCGCCCCGAGGAATACCGGCGCCCCGCAACACCCCTGGCCCCGCGGCACGACCACCTCCACGCCGTTCCTGTTTAAGAAATCAATTATCTTCTTACCGAGTTCAGGAAAAACAAAATCGGTCATGCAGCCGGTGAAATAGCCGACCGTATATTTCACTTCAACACCCGCGGGGGGCTTGTTGATTTCCGGTACCGACTGCCGCAGAAATTTAGGGGCTATCTGCGGGATATGCCTGCCTTTGCCGAGTGCCGAGAGGAAAAAGGACAAATGCCGGATGGTTCCCTCTGTTTTCGGCAGGAATATTCCCTGGAACCATGAGGCCAGTCTCACTATGTAACCGAACAACCGTCGCCGGGGCAGCAGCCAGCGATAGACCAGGTTATAAGGGAAGGACAACCCCTTCAGCCTTACCTTATCGGCACGGGCGGCGGTAATTACCGTCGGCACCTGGGTACCGGCCGGGCAGTTCTCGGCGCAGGTCATGCACAAAGTGCAACGGTTAAGCTGCTCGGCCATTTTGTCGGTGGCCTCCAGTTCGCCGTCCAGCAGCGCCCTGATGAGCATAATCTTGCCGCGCGCCACCGAAGATTCGATATGCTCCTCCTGGTACACGGGACAGTAGGACATGCAGAATCCGCACTTGGTACACTTATCGAGGTCGTCTTTAAACCTGTCTATCTGCTCGTAGCTGAGTCTATTTGTCATCCGAGTTCCACTTAATGCCGACTAAAAAACTAACTGTCGTAGTCGGGCTTGACCCGACTATCCAGAATCCCCTTGCCCCCCCTGGATTCCAGCCTGCGCTGGAATGACATTTTCGCGATTTGACGGCTAGTTTTCATTTGATGATGTTTCTTCCCAGATTTTGCCGGGATTGAGGATGTGATTGGGGTCGAGTACATCCTTGATTGATTTCATTATTTCTATGGCCGCGGGGTCCATGGCTTTCTTCAGAAAACGCTGCTTCTCCAGGCCGATGCCGTGCTCGCCGGAAAGCACGCCGCCCAGAGTCAGAGCTATCTCGATAATTTCTTCAACGCATTTTAAAGAACGGTTATAATGCTCTTTGTTTCGACTGTCCGTAAGCACCACCGGGTGGAAATTGCCGTCGCCGATATGCCCGGCAAAGCTGATGGGCACGTCGTATTTTTTTGCGCTTTCCTGGCCGAGCTTAATAAAATCGGCTATCTTATCGCGCGGCACGGACACGTCCTCGTTAACGATGGTATAGGTACGGCTGGAGATATCGGAGAAGTGGGCGGTCCTGGCCTGCCAGTATCGGTCGGCCTCCGCCTGGTCTTGCGCCACCCTGACCTCGCCCGCTCTGCTTTTACAGATATCCACGACCTGCTGCGCTTCGGCGTCTACGGTTTCCGGCAGCCCGTCGACCTGTATAAGAAGAATTACCTGTGACTTATCGAGAATTTCATCCGGCAGGAGCCCGCGGAACTTTTCGAACGTCCAGTTATCCACGAACTCTACTTTCGAAGGCAGGACGCCGCTGGCTATAATTTCGGTAACGGTCTCGCCGGCTACAGCTACATCGCTGATAACGGCCACGATGGTCTGGCTGGCCTTCGGCGACGGCAGCAAACGGAGCGTTATCTTGCTGATGACACCCAGCGTCCCCTCGGAGCCGGTAAACAGCATCGCCAGTTCGTAACCCGTCCGGTTCTTGGGCGTCAGGCCGCCCAGCTTTACTATTCTACCGTCGGCCAGTACCATCTCAAGGCCGAGCACGTACTGCTTGGCGACCCCGTATTTCAGGCAGGAAGGCCCCCCGGAGTTCTCCGCCACCACGCCGCCCATCGTGCAACCCTGGGCGCTCTGGGGGTCGGGTGGGAAAAACAGCCCTTCTTCAGCCAGGGCGGTCTGCAAGTCCTGGAGGATGACGCCCGGTTCTACCGTAGCGTTCAGGTTGGTCCTGTTAATTTCGATGATTCGATTCATCCGCGTGGTGCACAGGACGATGCCGCCCTTAATCGGTATGGAACCGCCGCTGACATTGGTGCCGCCGCCCCGCGGCGTGACGGGCAGGTTGTTTTCGTTAGCCAGCTTCAGGATATCCGATATCTGTCCGGCATCTGACGGAAGCACGACTACGTCCGGCAGGTGCTGCCACATATTGGTAGCGTCGTAAGAATAAGCGACCAGCTCCTCTATCGTTGCCAGCACGTTCTCTTTGCCGACAATCCGGCGCAGGCGGTCGATATGTTTTGAGTTAAACATTAAAAATCCCGGATACGCTAAGTCCTCTATTAATACTTTAGCGTGTTGGGGTTATTCGTTCAAGCTGGTAGCTTGATGATTCCCGCTGAAAAGTATTATCATGGCTAGGACTTGAACGCATTAATCGAAAATTAAGGAGGAATACATGCTGCTACCCGATAAAGTTGCCATTATAAACGGCGGGGCTACGGGGATGGGCCGCAGTACGGCCATAAAATTCGCCGAGGAAGGCTGCTCCAGCGTCATCGCCGATGTTAATGAGGCGGGAGCCATGGAGACGGTAAAAGAGGTCGAAAAGCGAGGCAAGGAATGCCTTTTCGTCAACTGCGATATTACCGACCTCAAGCAAATTAAGAATACGGTAGACCAGACCGTTAAAAAATTCGGCACGGTGCATATTCTGGTAGGATGCGCCGGGGGCACCCCCAGAACCAGGGGCGGTGCCATTCCAAAGCCGGGCAGCCGGCCCAGGAGAGGCGTTGCCAACCTGGACGAAGCTTTCTGGGACGTGATGCTGGCCCTGAACCTGAAAGGTCATGCCTTTTTCTGCAAGGAAGTAGCGCCGTACATGATAAAACAGAAATTCGGCAAAATTGTCCTGATTTCTTCTCTGGGAGTGTTTTCACCACCCATGCCATCATCCGAGTATCATTCCGCCAAAGCCGGAATACTGGGACTTGTCTACAACCTGGCCTTCGAGCTGGCTCCCAGCAACATCAATGTTAACGGTATTCTGCCGGGCCCCATAAAAACGCCCTTCTATGACCCCTTGATGGCCAATTTGTCGGAGAAAGAAAAAGAGGCCAAGTTCGACGAGATGGGTAGGTCGGTGCCTTTGCAGAGAATCGGTCTGCCGGAAGATGTTGCCAATGTGGTTCTCTTCTTTGCGTCGGAAATGTCATCTTATATTTCCGGCGAGACCTTGATTGTGGGCGGCGGTAAGCCGATACCAGTATACCGTGAAATGCTTTAGCGGCTTAAAACTTTAAACGAAAGAGGGGGAGCAGAGATGCTCCCCCTTCGATTTACGACTCTACAGACTTATAATTTTCTCAGGATAGGCCGGCACCAGCCAGCATCACCCCCCTCAATTTTAATCGGTAGACAGATAATTTCATAGTCGCCCGGCTCCACAGCAGACAGGTCTAACCCTTCAATAGCCCAGATACCGTTGCCGACCAGCACCTCGTGTACCTCGATCACGTTTTCCCGGCTCTTGAAACTGCCGATAGCGTAGTAATCTATGCCGACCACGGATATTTTCTTCTCGAAGAGGTAGTGCGCCGCCTCGTTGGATATGTAAACGAAATCCTCAACGAATTTATTCAGCTTGTAGAACGAAGAATTTTTGGTTTTAAAAAGAATACGCTCACCCGGCTGGATGTTATAAGCCTCCAGTTCTTCCGGCTTTATCGACTCTGTGTCTTTGATTCCGATGACGCGCACCGGCCCCATGATAGTATCGAGGGGCATCTCATCGATACTCGTTCCACCGGGATTAAAGTGGCGCGGTGCGTCGATGTGAGTGCCGTGGTGGGAGTTTATGGTCATTTGAGAAGTAGTAATCTGCCTATCACCATCCTGATGATGCATGAAGTCGACTTCCGGTGGAACGGGGTCGGTAGGCCAGTGCACCATATCCTTGCGCAGCGGTATCGAGATATCTATCCATTCCGATTTTGCCATTCCTGGCACCTCCTAAAAATCAGTTGCTGTTGCTCATTAAATAACCGGCCTTATAGCGGTCTCAGGATAGCGCGGCACGGGCCGGCATCACCGCGTTCCATGCGGAGCGGCAGGCAGAGAAGCTCGTATTCACCGGGTTTGACGCCGGAGAGGTTAATCATTTCCAGAATGTAAACGCCAGCTTTAAGCAGTGTCTCGTGTGTTTCGGCAATATTCTCATGGTCGTGATAGTTGCCTATTGTTATATAGTCGATACCGACAAGCCGCACTTTCTTATCGGCCAGATAATGCGCCGTTTCCGTCGCAAGATAGACGTAGTCCTCAACGAATTTATCCGTCCGGTAGGCTTTCTCCGAGTTTTGCGTTTTGAAAAGGATACGCTCGCCGGACCCGATATCGTACGGCTCGATTTCCTTGACTTTTATCGACTCGGGGTCTTTAATCTCGATAACGCGTGCCGGGCCGACCGTGGTATCCAGGGGCATCTCGTCGATGGAACTGCCGCCGTAGATAAAGTGGAGCGGGGCATCAACGTGCGTGCCGTTGTGCGAGTTGATGTTAATCTGGGACATGGTAACGGGGTCGCCCTTATCTACATCGTAAATTCGCTCTATCTTCGGTGGCTGGGGGTCGTCGGGAAAATACTGCATGGGTTTATTAACCGGCATCGGTGTGGTAATATCAATCCATTCTGAATTAGCCATTGTCTTTCCTCCTGTATTTCGCTTTCCCTTCTACGTACAGGTCGCCGCCGTGGATATCATTGATGACGGTGGCCGGGAAGTGTTTCACCTCAAGTCGTAGAATCGCCTCCGGCCCGAGGTCTTGATAAGCGATTACCTCTGATTTAATAATGGTTTTGGAAATCAGAGCGCCGGCGCCGCCGATAGCCGCCAGGTAAACGGCCTGGTGTTTTTTCATAGCCCCTTTGACTTCCGCCGAACGTACCCCTTTGCCGATCATTCCTTTCAGCCCCGCGACGAGGAGCCTGGGGGTGTACATATCCATCCGGGCGCTGGTGGTCGGTCCCGCCGAGCCGATGGGACGACCCGGTGGCGCGGGAGAGGGGCCCATGTAATACAGTGTCTGTCCCTTGATATCGAAGGGCAGGGACTCTCCCCGCTCCAGGGCTTCTACCATTCTCTTGTGGGCGGCATCACGCGCGACGTATAAGATGCCGGAAAGCAGCACGTTATCTCCGGCCCTGAGTTCCGCCAGCGTTTCTTCAGTTAGCGGTAGTTTTACCTTTTTTACCATGAAATGTTCCCTAAAGTATAGTCTCCCTGTGCCTGGCGCTGTGGCACTGTAGATTAACCGCCACGGGCAGGGAGGTGATATGGGTGGGGAAACTCTCCGCGTGCACGGCCAGGGCGGTAATTCTGCCCCCGTAGCCCATCGGGCCGATACCCAGGTTGTTGACCTTTCCCAAAATCTCCCTTTCGATGTCGGCTATTTCAGCGTCGGGGCTGGGTTCTCCGACCCTGCGCAGGAGGGCGTGTTTGGCCATTGAGACCGCTTTTTCCGCCGTGCCGCCGATACCCACCCCGATGATTACCGGCGGGCAGGGCTTGCTCCAGGCCTCATCCACGGCATTGACGACGAACTCCACCAACCCCTGCCTCCCGTCCGAGGGCAGCAGCATCCCCAGCTTCGCCATGTTCTCGGCGCCCCCGCCCTTGGGCAAGACGGTAATTTTTAATTTATCACCGGGAACGATATCGGTATGGATAACCGCCGGGGTATTATCGCCGGTGTTGGCGCGTTCGGAGAAAGGTTGGGAGACGATGGATCTACGTAGATATCCCTCGGCATAGGCGCGGCGTACGCCCTCGTTGACAGCTTTATAGAGGTCGCCGCCGGTGATGTGCACATCCTGCCCCGGTTCCAGAAAGACGACGGCGGTTCCGCAGTCCTGGCACAAAGGGATTCCTTCATTTGAGGCGATATCGGCATTCTTTAGAATCGTATCGATTACTTCCCGGCCGGATGGTGATTCTTCTTCCCGGCGTGCCCTTTTGAGGGCGGTCAATACGTCCTTGCCGAGTTCGTAATTGGCCTGCTTGAAGAGACTCGAAACGGCTCTGGTAATATCGCCGGCTTTAATTTCTCGCATCAGCCGAATCACCTTCCGCCAGCAGCTTCCTTAGCTCGATAATCATTTCCGGAACGTCGATTTTAACGGGGCATCGCTGTCGGCACCGACCGCAGGTCAGGCAGGTATAGGCTATGGAGGCCGCTTTCTCCATATCCTCGTTGACGATGGCTGCCCAGACGGCACCGATTCCGGCGAAATACTTATCACCGAAGTGTCCGGCAGTCACGGCGAAGACGGGGCATTCGTAGAGGCAGCCGCCGCAGCGCAGGCAGTAAAGCGCCTGGGCCAGCTTGGGGTATTTAGCCAGCCGCGTCCTGCCCCCGTCCAGAAAGATAACGTGAAACTCCTTGGGGCCGTGAGCGCCGTAGGTGGTCACCTTTTCAATATCGCCGGTCTTGCTCGGACCGGATACCAGGCTGACATAGGAAGGAATAGTATAGTTGGCATATCGCCAGGTCACTTCGGACACTTTATACGCGTCGCTGAGTGAGGGCACCAGTTTTTCCAGCCCCACCAGGGTGATGTGTACCGGCGGCGCGCCGGTGGCCAGGCGGATATTGCCCTCGTTTTCGATAATGAACAGCGTGCCGGTTTCGGCGGCAACAACATTAGCCCCGCTGATGCCGACATCGGCGCGGAAGAATTTATCCCGCAGGTATTCCCTGGCTGCCGCCACCATATCGGCGATATCCGAGTCCGGCGCTATTTCCTGTCCCATAATCTTGGAGAAAAGACGGGCGACATCCTCCCTCGGAACGTGAATCGAAGGCGAGAGGATATGCATTGGACGCGACCCCATTTTCTGAATGATAAACTCACCCAGGTCGGTCTCGTAGACCTCGTTGCCCTTCTCCTCGAGGTATTCGCGCAGGCCGATTTCCTCGCCGGTCATCGTCTTCCCCTTGAC
The DNA here is from genome assembly GCA_030606585.1 of Dehalococcoidales bacterium. Taxonomy (GTDB): domain Bacteria; phylum Chloroflexota; class Dehalococcoidia; order Dehalococcoidales; family RBG-16-60-22; genus JAFGPF01. Next base: position 10,369 of record JAUWGD010000027.1, read on the forward strand.
CACCAGCTTTTTACTCCCGGTCAGGTCGGCAATTATTTCCAGAGCCTCGTCCGCCGTCTTGGCGATATAGCCCCTGCCTTTATTCTCCTCGATGGCGGCAATAGCCTGACGGGCCAGTTCCTCCATCCGGGGAATGGACTTTTCTTTTATTTTGAGCACCTCTTCGGCCATTTCCACCGTATGAGGGAATTTCTCCAGGGCGTTTTTTACATTGGAGCGGAAGCTCTTGATAGCCCGTGACAGCGCCAGGCGGAGCCGGTCGTCATGGGCCGCTTCCATTATTTCCTTTTTGTAGTTCTTGAAATCAGATGTTTTTTTCATGTTTCCATGGCCATGGCGACGACCTGAGACAGGTCAAGGACTTCGACGCCGTCTATTTTCAGTTCACGCAGCCCGTCCTTGAGCTGCATGATACAGCCGGGACAGTGTGTCACGATAATCTCGGCCCCGGTCTCCAGCAGTTCGCTGGCTCTGTTTACCGCCAGTACCTGGCTCAACTCGGGGAAAACAGTCTCGAACCCTCCCCCGCCGCCGCAGCAGGTCGCCCACTCTCCCCATGTCCAGTCCGGCTCCACCAGCTCGATACCCTCGATTGCCCTCAGTATCCGGCGCGGCTCCTCGATTAAATTCAGATAACGCACCAGTTGGCAGGGGTCGTGGTAGGTCACTTTAACCTTTTTGGGAAAACGCAGCTTATACGACGGTATTTTCTCGGCGACGACCTCAAGGAAATGCCTGACCTCCAGGTCATAGCCGTCCACGTAGAGGGGAAAAAGCCTTGATAAAGCGTGAGTACAGTAGGGGACTATTCCGATGACCTGCTTTACTCCGAAAGACTTTAGCTTATCGTAAGCCTGGCGGGCATTATCGGCGAATTTTGTTTGCAGTCCGGCATGGTTCAGGGGCGCCCCGCAGCAGGGCTCTTCCTCGGCGAGGTAACCCGGCTGAATACCCAGGTTGCGCAGTACTTTAACGGCTGCCTCCAGAGGCTTGGCTTCTTCCTTGCCCGGAAGCATGCTCAGCGAAAGAACGTTGCTGTATATTCCGGGCAGGTTAAGTCCCAGCTTCTTCTGAAAGCGGGCAAAGCGCATCGGCAGCTCGGAGCCGATAACACTCTTGTCTACCCCCCGCGCCAGGGACATCAGTCTTTCCAGTTGAGCGGAGAACTGGTAGCCGCAGCCGGCGAAAAAAGTGGTCTCGGCTTGCCGGGGAAGGTCGAGTTTTTGTGCCCATCGGGCACTCTGCTCTTTGGTGACACCCAGGATGTTTTGCCGTGATATGATATTGTCGGCAAGGTAGGTCAATCCCGGGGGCACTAATTCACTATCCATAGCAGCTAAACATATAGGTGGAGATACCAACCATTAATCATACATCCTCGGGGTTGGTCTGGCAAGTTGATGGTAGGTTATTCCCTCGTCCTGCTTGACACTGTGAACTCGGAATTGCTAAACTTTTCTTGTTTCCCTGGTAATAGGAACAGATGGGAAACACAAGGTAACGATTGTGAAAAAAATCGGTATTCTATATCATCCCAAGGTTGAAGCCACTAGGACGGAGGCCGGGAAACTGGAAGGTTTCCTGAAATCAAAGGGTATTTCCGTCTGGGTATGTTCCGCCTGGGACAAAGAAAAAGCCTGCGGCCGTCTCGAAGGTACCGACCTGGTTCTCACGGTGGGTGGTGACGGCACTATACTGCGGGCGGTACAGGTTGTAATTCCGGGGGAGACCCCTATTACGGGTATAAACCTGGGTAAACTCGGCTTTATGACCGAGCTTGATGCAGATGAAGCCCGAGAGAAACTGCCGTCATTAATCAATACGGAAGGCTGGATTGACGAAAGGGCTATGCTTCAGGTGGAGGTTACGGACTCCGGCGGGGAGTCCCGGATATATCATGCCCTGAATGATATCGTGGTGGCGCGGGGAGAAATCGCCCGGTTGATAAGGGCCAATGCCAGCATCAACGGTCAGCACTTGACCACATATAAAACCGATGGCGTCATTGCAGCGACGGCTACCGGCAGCACCGGCTACGCGCTGGCGGCTCGCGGCCCCATTATCTATCCGCAGTCGCGGGACTTCCTGCTGGTGCCGATAGCCCCTCACCTCAGCTCAGCTTATCCCCTGGTGTTGCCGGAAACGGCGGAGCTTACATTGCACCTCAATACTTATCATGCGGCTACGCTGAGCGTGGACGGGCATATCAATCTGTCGTTATCAAACGAAGAAGCGATTGTTATCAAGAGGAGTCCCCACGTGGTAAAATTTTTAAGAATTCGTCCCAGGGAGTCTTTTTACAGTTCCCTTGAGGATAAATTGAAAGGAAAACAAGGTGAGTCAGGTAGAAAAAGCTAAAATCCCGGATATACCACAGATACATAAGCTTATTAACGATTATGCTGCCAGGGGCGAGATGTTGGCGCGGCCGCTAAGCGAGCTATACGAGGACATCCGCGACTATTTTGTCATCAAAGAGGGTGAGACCGTAGTTGCCTGTGGGGTGCTGCACGTCAGCTGGTCTGACCTGGCTGAAGTAAGGTCGATAGCCGTAGCCGAGGAAAGTAAGCATAAGGGTCTGGGCAGCAAGCTGGTGGCCGCATGTCTCGCGGAGTCGAAGGAGCTCGGCATAGATACTGTATTCTGCTTTACCTACCAGCCGGACTTTTTCAAGCAGCACAAGTTCGTCGATATCGATAAAATGGAACTGCCGCGCAAGGTCTGGACAGACTGCTTTCGCTGCCCCAAGTTCCCCAACTGCGATGAGACCGCGCTTATCTATCACGCCGGGGAGACGACCTAGATTGGCCGAGGAAATACTTTCCACTCGGGTTGTCTACGAAGGCCGTATCCTTAAACTGCGTGTCGATACCGTCAGAACCGCCGACGGACGTGAGAGCACGCGGGAAATCGTTGAACATGATGCGTGTATCGCCGTTATTGCCGTGGACGCCGATGATAATATACTGCTGGTCAGGCAGTACCGCCGTGCCCTGGACAGGGAGCTTTTAGAGATACCGGCGGGCGGTATAGATGAAGGCGAAGACCCGGGAGCGGCCGTGGTACGCGAAATGCGGGAAGAGACCGGCCTGCGCCCGCAGAAGGTGGAGCGACTCGGCGGTTTCTATTCGACGCCCGGCTTCTGTGACGAGTATCTACACCTTTATCTGGTTGAGGACATGACACCGGACCCCCTCTCCGCCGAAGATACCCCCGGTATTGAAGTGGTACGCGTGCCTGTTACGCAGGTTCTCGAAATCGTTAATTCGGGAAAAATCGAAGACGCCAAGACCATCGCCGGGCTGCTCTTCTATCTGGAGTACCGTAAGAGCCGCTAGCGTTCAGTGCTTCCAGGCTAAATGCCGTCCCCCCATGAGGTGCATGTGGAGGTGGAACACGACCTGCCCCGCGTCCGCCCCGCTGTTGATAGTCAGCCGGTAGCCGTTTTCTGAGATACCCTGTTCCCGGGCTACCTGATTGGCCACTCTGGTCATTTTCCCGACGATAGGCGTATCTTCATCGGCCATGTCAGCGAGGGAGGTTATGTGCTTCCTGGGAATAACGAGCAGGTGCACCGGCGTCAGCGGATTTATATCGGGAAAGACGACAACATCTTCGTCCTCATACAGGAGTGCAGAGGGTATCTCGCCACTGGCAATCTTGCAGAATATACAGTCGGTATCTTTCTCTTCGGGGTTCATATTTCCTGCCTTATAAGTCTGTATATGTCATGGGACCCGGGTTTTTCATATCGAGTACACTGGCTTTGGCGTTTACTACTTTGAATACGCCCACGTAGTCCCAGCCGTTTTTCTCAACACCCGGCTTTAAAAAGGGACGCGCTTCCGCTATTTCTTTTTTCAGGTCCATATCCGCCACCGGCACCATCTGGCCGCTGACTCTTACCTGGACGCCGTCGGCAAAATAACATAATTCTGTCTCGGGGTTGGTCATAACCTGTTTATACACGTTTTTGTCTGACTGCGTGGAAAATATAATGCCGTTTTCGTCCGCCCGGTAAGTGCCCAAGGCGCGTACGTGCGGTTTATTGCCTTCCACCGTCGCCACATAAGCAATGGGATTTTTAGTGATGAATTCCAGTATTTCATTCTTGTCCATTGTAGTCCTCCTTACATCAGGTAATGAAAATTTTAATAGGCAAACACTATCCTGTTAATTATTTCTCAGAGTTTTTCAATAACGGCGTCCGCCACCTGAGAGGTACCGACGGCTGACGGGTCGTCGCGGGTCGGTTTCATGTCGTAGGTGACGTTTTTACCTTCGGCAATGACCGCGGCGATGGCTCTTTCCAGTCGGTCGGCCGCTCCTGCCTCGCCGAGGTACCGCAGCATCATCACGCCGGAGAGCATCATGGCCACGGGATTGACCCTGTTCTGTCCGGTGTACTTGGGCGCGCTGCCGTGGGTAGGCTCGAACAGGGCTATCTCCTCGCCGATATTGGCGCCGGGGGCTAAACCCAGTCCGCCGACCAGTCCGGCACAGAGGTCGGAGATAATATCGCCGTAGAGGTTGGGGGCGACGATGATATCATATTCCTGCGGCCTTCTCACCAGCTGCATGCAGAGGTTATCGATAAGCGCTTCCTGGAACTGGATATCCGGGTATTTTGAAGCCACCTCCCGCGCTACCGAAAGGAACAGGCCGTCGGAGTACTTCATTATATTGGCTTTTTGCGTGGCCGTTACCTTCTTGCGTCCGTACCTGCGGGCATACTCGAAAGCGTATTTGATAATGCGGCGGCTGGCCGATTCCGTAATCATCTTGATGCTCAGGCCGGAATCGGCTTTTATGACGTCGCCCTTCTTGTTATTAATAAATTCGATAAGGTCTTTGGCTTCTTTAGTCCCCTTCTCAAACTCCACCCCCGCGTAAAGGTCTTCCGTGTTCTCCCTGACGATGACGATATCCACGTCTTTGAAGGGGGTCGGGGCGCCGGGGTAAGTCTTGCAGGGACGCACGCAGGCGTACAGGTCCAGGGCCTTGCGCATGGCGACGTTGACGCTGCGGAAGCCCGTGCCCACCGGCGTGGTCACCGGGCCCTTGATAGCCACTTTGTTCTTACGTATCGATTCCAGCACGGAGTCGGGCAGAGGCGTGCCGTATTCTTCGATGACATCGGCGCCGGCGTAGGCAAGCTCCCAGTTAAACTTCACCCCCGTCGCCTCCAGGACTCTCCTGGTCGCCTCCGAAA
>JAUWGD010000217.1 GCA_030606585.1 Dehalococcoidales bacterium
CCCCACACCAGTAATGTCGGCACGTTTATCTCGGAGAGTCGATTCTCCAGCACCAGCGACTGTTGTCTGAAGGTGGTGATACTGCCGCCGACATACACGCTGGCCGGTGAAAGAGGCATGATAATCTGGGCGGGATTCAGCATCCGCATCATCAGCCATTTCATGCCCTTCAACACCGCCAGGGACAATGCCCCCACGGAACGCATCATGGCCGGAACCGAAAGTAACCTTACCCAGAAAGCGATTTCCCTCCCCAGGCACAGGCTGCTCACCAACACCAGCTTCTTGATGCGGTGGGGCGACTTCAAGGCATAGTCGAGGGCGACGCCGCCGCCCAGCGAATGCCCCACGAGGTTGAATCTTTCCAGCCCCAGGTTCGCGGCAAACTTCTCCAGGAACACCGATAGCTCCGGTATGAAGTAGGTACCGTCGAGCGGCTGGCTGCCGCCGTAGCCGGGCAGGTCGGGAGCATAGACGGTGTACTTCTTGGAAAGTTCCGTAATGTTGTCCCACCACGTTCTGGCATCCCCGCCGCCGCCGTGAATCACCACCAGCGGTTCTCCCTGGCCGGCCGTGTAGTAATGGACGTCCAGTCCGTCAATATTTATCGTTTTGCTCTGAATTTTACCCACAGTTCTCCTTACTCAGCTAATCGTCTTAAAAACGAAGGAATCGTTTCTAATTTTACAAAGGATACAATACAACCAAATCTCAAAGGGCGTCGGAAACCTCACAAAAAAGTCACAAAAAAACTACCCTTACTATATGTAACGATGAAGGGTAGTTTAAGGTTACCCCGGCGTCTATTTATATTGTAACATGCTCCCACCTTACGGGGTCAACTTTTTAACCCGTACCTTTGGTAAGGGGTAACCCCGTATTTTCGTTCGACCTGTTTTATTTTACCCGGATAAATATTAAGAAGATGTTAAAAAAGTCTCATTTTCAGAAATATTTCACGTAATGAAATAGCGCCCGCGGCTAAAGGAGTGTTGACAGGCTTGACGCCATCGGGATATATTTAACTTAATATTCTTTGAGGAGCTGCTGATATATGTGGTGGTGGGTCGGCGCCATTGCCCCGGGTATCTTTCAATTAATCTGAATAATTATGGTCATGGCGGGCGCAGACTAAAGAAAGCAAGTATTAGAAGGAGAACTAAATTGGACATTATAAGTGCTATTCAGAAGAGGAGGAGTATAAGACGGTGGGACCCGAAGCCTGTGGAAAAAGAGAAGATTGAAAAGGTGCTGGAGGCAGGCAGGCGGGCGCCGTCGTGGGGAAACACGCAACCGTGGCGTTTCATCGTGGTTCAGGATAAGGCTAAAATAGAGGAAATAGCCAAGGCTGCCGGCGGACAACCTCATATCAACGCCCCGGTTTTAATCGTTTGCTGCGGTGCAATTGATGACTTATCCCGCAAGCAGCACAGGGCGGCCCTGGCGCAGCTCAGAGACCTCGGCGTGATGGAATGGACGGACGAAATCCTGGATAATGTAGTTTTAGGGAGCGATGCGTTCGCTCCTTACCGTCTGGGTGAAGCGGTGATGACGGTGAAAGCCGGCGAGCAGGTTATGATTGCGACTGCGTATATGACCCTGGAAGCGGTAAACCAGGGACTGGG
>JAUWGD010000170.1 GCA_030606585.1 Dehalococcoidales bacterium
ATATCCGACTACGCATATATGCTTAGTCCCAACTGTGTTCTCTACGTATTAAGCATGTAATCATCGGCGTAATATTTAGGTGTTTATATTGCCGGTGAATAAGTATCACGGCGGAAGCTGTTTTTCACGACCGGGTGGTAAGCTAATAGTGGAAATAAGAAAAGGAGGTAAACAAGATGCAGATAGAATTAATCGTAGCGCTGGTGGTAGCCATCCCGGTAATCCTCTTCCCGGTAGCCTTCGTCTGGTACCTCAATATCGGCGGCATCGTCCAGGCAGTCCGAGAGGCCAGGGCAGCCAAAGAAAAGAAAGTCGCCGCCAAGACAAACGCCTAAGAAACACCCGGCAAAATCTGCGGGAAGGAGGAAAAACTGAAACCCACCGAAAAGAAAACAAGAGACTCATGCTAGGGCTGGATATTCCGAAAAGGGTATCCAGCCTCGCTGTATTTAGAGAGACATTATAGACATGACTGGCTTGAAGGACTATAATCTCACTAGATATGGATTCTCAAGCCGGGCTGCACATACTTTACCCGCGTGCGGAGATAGATTCCGCCGTCAAGCGGCTGGCTTCGGAAATCACCCGCGACTACCACGATAAAAACCCTCTTCTGATTGGCATTCTAAAGGGTTCTTTCATGTTCCTGGCCGACCTTGTCCGTCAGTTGGATTTTCCACTGGAAATTGAGTTTGTCCGTTTGTCCAGCTACGGTAGCGGTCAACAGACTTCGGGTAAGGTGAAAGTGGTACAGGGCCTCCGTACGGCGGTCAGGGGCAGGCACGCGCTGGTAGTCGAGGATATCGTGGATACCGGTATCACGGTAGCTTTCTTCATGGACTACCTCAAAAGGAAAAAAGCGGCTTCGTCCCGACTCTGTGCTTTAACGGATAAACCGTCCCGGAGGCGTGTGCCGGTGGAAATTGATTATACCGGCCTTACCGTACCGGACAAGTTCCTGGTCGGCTACGGGCTGGACTGCGACGAAATGTACCGCAATCTTCCCGATATCTGCTACCTGGAGGAGTAATTTTGAGTCGGTTAAGTCGGTTAATATCAGTAGCCAGAGGCGAATCCCCCGCCGACCTTATTCTGGCTAATGCCAAAGTCGTCAACACCTTTAACGGCGAGGTAGAGACGGGTAACGTGGCTGTTTGCGGGGATAAAGTGGCCGGGGTGGGCGACTATCAGGAAGCTAAAGAGGTTATCGACCTGAACGGCAGGTACCTGGCGCCCGGCCTCATCAACGGGCATACTCACCTGGAAAGCTCCATGCTGGACGTCGGCCAGTACGCGCGGGCGGTCGTGCCTCACGGCACTTCGAGCATTGTCACCGACCTGCATGAGATAGCCAATGTGTGCGGCCTGGACGGTATTAAGTACGTGCTGGACTGTGCCCGTCATTTGCCGTTCGACCTGTTTCTGATGGCGCCTTCCTGCGTGCCCGCTACCCACCTGGAAACCTCGGGAGCCAGCCTCGGCCCCGATGATATACGGCGGATTTTACGGTTCAAGGAATGTATCGGGCTGGGCGAGGTAATGAACTATCCCGGCGTAATCTTCGGCGATGATGCCGTGTTGAGAAAAATAGAATCGGCCAAGGGAAAGATTGTTGACGGCCACGCTCCGGGTGTTTCCGGTAAAGACCTGAACGCCTATATCGGCGCCGGCATCCATTCCGACCACGAGTCGGTCGCCCTGGCTGAGGGAGAAGAAAAGTTGCGGCGGGGCATGTACCTCATGATACGGGAGGGTTCCACGGAGAAGAACCTGGAAGCCCTGCTGCCCCTGGTGACCGATAAGACCTACAAGCGGTGCCTTTTCGTGGTTGATGACCGCCATGGCGTTGACATTCTCCGCGACGGTGATATCGATGCCGTGGTGCGCAAGGCGATAAAGCTGGGACTCGACCCCGTAAGGGCGATTCAGCTGGCTACTATCAATTCCGCCGATTATTTCCGTCTGGACGGGCTGGGGGCGGTGGCCCCCGGCTATTTTGCCAATCTCATCGTATTCGAGGATTCACATGATTTAAGAATCGAGCGGGTCTTCTACCGGGGCCGTTTGGTGGCACGGGACGGGAAACCGCTGTTTTCATCGTACCAGCCGGAAGGCGGCAGGTTGACCGATACGGTCAACGTTAAGCCGTTTACCGTCGAGGCGCTGAAACTGAAAGCTTCCGCAGAAAGCAGGCCGGTCATCGAGGTTATTCCCGGCCAGATAATCACTCGCAGGAAGCAGATGAAGGTCAGCGTTAGAGACGGACTGGTTGTGCCTGATACCGGGCGGGACATCCTGAAAGCCGTGGTGGTGGAAAGGCACCGGGCTACGGGAAACATCGGCGTCGGTATGGTGACCGGCTTCGGTTTGAAAAGGGGGGCTTTAGCCTCCTCCACCGCCCACGATTCGCATAACATCGTCGTCGTCGGCACCGGTGACGAGGATATCTTCGCTGCCATCAGGGAGGTCGAGCGTTTGCAGGGCGGTCTGGTGGTGGCGGCCGGGGGAAAAGTGCTGGACAGCCTGGCCACGCCGATTGCCGGCCTGCTGTCCGACGAATCGCTGGAGACGGTGGTCGCCGGACTGGAGAGGCTGGAGCGGGCGGCCAGGGATTTAGGCACGACCCTGCCGGCGCCTTTTGCCGCGCTATCTTTCCTGGCGCTGCCGGTAATACCGGAACTGCGGCTGACCGACCTCGGCCTGGTGGATGTCAACGAGTTCAAGCTGATAGAATGATTTAACGGGTAGAACGGAGGAGAATAACATGCACCATTCCGCTGCCGAGCCTATCTTTGAGACCCGCTATGACGCCGGACGCAAGCTCGCCGAAAGGCTTTTAGAATACGCCAATAAATCGGTGATAGTGCTGGGTATCCCCAACGGCGGAGTCGCCGTGGCTCTCAGCGTCGCCCTGTCGCTCGGTGCCGACCTCGACCTTGTTATCTCGCGCAAGATTCCGCTGCCCCTCAGTCCCGAAGGCGGGTTCGGTTCCGTAACCGATGACGGCACCACGATTCTCAACGAGGAAGTGGTCAGGCAGGCCGGCCTGAGCCGACAGCAGATTAACTATCAGGTAGGCCGGGTAAGGTCGGACATCCGCAGCCGCAGCCTGCTCTATCACGGGGAGAGGCCGCCGCTTTCTATCACCGGCCGGACGGTGATAATCGTGGATGACGGCCTGGCTTCGGGATATACCATGAGGGCGGCTGTCGAGTCGCTGCGGCACCGTAAGCCGGAGAGGATAATTGCCGCGGTGCCGGTGGGGCCGGAGCACGTGGTGGAGGAAATACGCAAGGTTACCGATAGAGTCGTGACCTGTGCCGTCGGCACCGAGCCGAGATTCTACGTATCGGACTACTACCGGTACTGGCACGATATCACCGACGGGGAAGTGCTCCATTGCCTTAAGGAATGGCGGACGCGCCGTTACGGTGTTAAGATTGAGCTGCCGGAAAAAAGATAGAGGGAGCTTGATATTCCATG
>JAUWGD010000037.1 GCA_030606585.1 Dehalococcoidales bacterium
CTACCCCATTTTTGTTTTACTCCGTAGCTAAATTGTGCTATAATCAAACAGGCTAAATGAGCGTGTTTTCTATTAACCGACCGGTCCGTCTTACTGTAGCCGCAGGCTACGCAGGTTACGCTGTTCCCTTATGTAATTCCCGCTTGATTTCCCGCCATTCTTTACAGATAAGGGGGGACTTATAATGCCGGATACCCCCGCACCCAAGAAGACCAGAAAACGCAATGCCGGCGAATATACTGCCGAGGATATACAGGTACTCGGCGGGCGGGAGGCGGTACGGCGGCGTCCGGGCATGTACATCGGCAGCACGGACCAGCGCGGACTGCACCACCTGATTTACGAGATAGTTTATAACAGCATCGACGAGGCCATGGCGGGTTGCTGCGACCGGATTGTCGTCACCATTAAGGCGGACAAATCCGTAAGAGTCACCGATAACGGACGCGGTATTCCGGTGGATATTCACCCGACTACCAAGGTCTCCGCCCTGGAAACGGTCATGACCGTGCTCCACGCCGGGGCCAAGTTCGGCGGCAAGACATATACCGTATCCGGCGGCTTGCACGGAGTCGGCGCCTCAGTTGTCAACGCCCTGTCCGAGTGGTGCGCCGTCGATATCAAACGCGACGGCAAGATTCACCACCAGGAATACAAACGCGGCGTGCCGCAGGGGCCGTTGCAGATAATCGGTAAGGCTAACGAAACCGGCAGTATTACCACCTTCCTTCCCGATACGGAGATATTCAGCGAAATAAGCTATGATTTCGACACTGTCAGCGAACGCCTGCGGGAAATGGCCTATCTCAATAAAGGCGTGGAAATTACCATCATAGATGAAGAAAACGACCAGGAGCGTACCTTCTACTTCGAAGGCGGGATTACCGGCTTCGTTCGCCACCTTCATCGAAACCGGTTAGTGCGCCACCCGTCACCCGTTTACATTTCCAAGTCCGTCAACAGCACCCAGGTTGAGGTAGCCCTCCAGTATAATGATGGCTTCAGCGAGTCCGCTTTCAGCTTCGCCAACTGCGTCAACACCGTGGACGGCGGCACCCATCTTACCGGATTTCGTTCGGCATTAACGCGCGTGCTCAACGACTACGCCAAGAAGAATAAATTACTCAAAGATGACGAACCCAACCTGACCGGCGAGGACGTCCGCGAAGGTCTGACCGCAATCATCAGCGTCAAGCTCTCGGAGCCACAGTTCGAAGGGCAGACCAAGGGCAAGCTGGGTAATATCGAAGTCAAGAGCCAGGTGGAGAGCGCCGTCAACGAAGGACTGGCCCTCTACCTTGAAGAGCACCCCGATGACGCCAAGAAAATAATCGAAAAATGCACTACCGCCGCCAAGGCCAGGGAAGCCGCCCGCAAGGCACGCGATTTAATCATCAGGAAGAGCGGGCTGGAAACCGGCACCCTGCCCGGAAAGCTGGCCGACTGCTCCGAGAGAGACCCGGCGCAGTGCGAGCTGTACCTGGTGGAGGGTGATTCCGCCGGCGGGTCGGCCAAGCAGGGTCGCAACCGCCGTTTCCAGGCGATACTGCCCCTCAGAGGTAAAATCCTTAATGTTGAGAAGGCCCCGCCGGACAAGATGCTGGCCAACAACGAAATCCGCACCATTATTACCGCGCTCGGCACCAGTATTGATGAGGAATTTGATGTCAGCAGACTACGCTACGGTAAAGTAATCCTCATGACGGACGCCGATGTCGACGGCTCTCACATCCGCACCCTTTTGCTGACCTTCTTCTTCCGCCACATGATGGAGCTTATCAGCGCCGGTCATTTGTTCATCGCCCAGCCGCCGCTCTACCGTATCAAGAGCAGCGAAGGATTAAAGTGGGTCTATTCCGACCAGGAAAAAGACGAGGTGCTTAAAAACAGCACCGCCAGAAAGACGGAAATCCAGCGCTACAAGGGCCTGGGAGAAATGACGGCGGAGCAGCTCTGGGAGACCACCATGAACCCCGCCACGCGCACCATTCTGGAAGTGAACATAGAGGATGCCACCAAGACCGACGAGATATTCCATATACTGATGGGCGACGAGGTCCCACCGCGTAAAGCCTTTATCCAGGCGCATGCCAAGAGCGCCACCCTGGATATATAAATTACTTCCCCTGAATCAGCGAGAAGAACTCGGCGCGGCTGGCCGGGTTGCTGTGGAAAGAGCCTCGGATGGCCGAGGTAATAACGTTGCTCCCCGGTTTTTTAATGCCCCGCATGACCATACAGAGGTGTTCTGCCTGGACAACCACCACTACCCCTACCGCTTTAATACCCTCCGTAATGGCATCTGCAATCTCGGTGGTCATCCGCTCCTGTATCTGCGGGCGGCGGGCTATCGTCTCCACCACCCTCGCCAGCTTGCTGATACCCACGATACGCCCCTCATCGTTGGGGATATACCCCACGTGGGCGACTCCGTAGAACGGCAGGAGATGGTGCTCGCACATTGAATAAAAGGGGACATCCTTTAAAACCACCATCTCCCGGTGCCCCAGCTCAAAGCCCACCTCCAGGTCATCCTTGGGGTCTTTTTTTAAGCCCGCAAAAAGCTCGGCGTACATCTCGGCGACACGCTGAGGAGTAGCTCTAAGCCCCTCGCGGTCGGGGTCTTCGCCGATAGCTACAATAATATCCTGTACCGCTTTTTTAATTTTAGCCTCGTCAAACATGTTCCGCCTCCTTTTTTCCTGCGGATGAAATAACCACTGTTGTCATTGCGAGGAACGAAGTGACGAAGCAATCCGTAACTTTACTTCAGGCGTTACTGACGGATTGTTTCGCTTCGCTCGCAATGACAAGCTGGAATCACCTTTCAGTTATCCCCACCCCAGCGCTTTCTCCACCGCCGCCAGGTCCGCCGGAAGCTCCAGGAACGACGGCGCTTTCTTCAAGGCGGCCTCCGTGTCCTTGAGTCCGCTGCCGGTAACCACGCAGACGATGGTTTTCCCGGAGAAGTCCTCGCCGCGACCCGTCAACTTGATAAGACCCGCCAGCGGCGCCGCCGAAGCCGGCTCGCCGAAAATCCCGGCCTCCGATGCCATGATTCTCTGGGCGGCGAGTATTTCCTCGTCGTTTACCATGTCGATAATGCCGCCGGACTCGTCGCGGGCGGCTTCAGCTTTCTTCCAGCTGGCCGGATTGCCGATGCGTATGGCCGTAGCCACCGTCTCCGGCTTCTCGATGGGATAACCGCGGACAATCGGCGCCGCTCCCTCCGCCTGGAAACCGTACATCTTCGGCTTTTGGGTCGCTTTACCCGCCCCGTAATACTCCACGAATCCCTTCCAGTAGGCGGTAATATTGCCGGCATTCCCCACCGGCAGAAAGAGATAGTCCGGGGCGTCGCCGAGAACGTCGATAATCTCGAAGGCGGCCGTCTTCTGCCCCTCGATGCGATTAGGATTCAGAGAATTCACCAGCGTTACCGGGTGTTTTTCGGTCAGGCTCAGCACGATGTTAAGCGCGCGGTCGAAGTTACCGTCGATAGCGACTATCCTGGCGCCGTGAACGACAGCCTGCGCCAGCTTACCCATGGCGATATTACCCCGGGGTATGACGATGATGCATTCGAGTCCGCAGTAAGCCGCGAAAGCCGCCGCGGAGGCGCTGGTATTACCGGTAGAAGCACAAATGATAGCTTTACTGCCGTCTTCCACCGCTTTGGCGACCGCCATCACCATGCCCCGGTCCTTGAAGGAGCCGGTGGGGTGGCACCCTTCCAGCTTGAAATGCAGCTCCTTGCAGCCGTATTTATCCGCCAGACGGTCACACCTGACCAGCGGTGTATCCCCCTCCCCGATGGTAAACAACGGGGTTTTAGAGGTAACGGGTAGATATTTCTTATATTGTTGCAAGACTCCCTTTTTCATGGCTAACCGCCCTCTATCTCTTCGACCCTGATGAAATTGCTGATTTCGTTGACCACCTCGAGCTTTTCCAGTTCGCCGAGGGCTTTCTGCATGGCCTTCTCCCGGGCGGGGTGGGTCATGATGACGATTTCCGCCGTCTGTGTTTTACTATCCGACTCCGGCTGTATCGCCGACGAAATGCTTATGTTATTCTTGCCGAAGACGGTGGCAATTTGCGCCAGAACGCCGGTCTGGTCCGCAGCGTTCAACCTGACGTAATACTGCGTTTCGATTTCATCCATAGGCTTGATGCTCTTGCCCGCTACCGCTTTCCAGGTAGAGATGCTGCCAATACCCAGGGCAATTTTCCGCGCCGATGAAACAATATCGGCAACGACAGCGCTGCTCGTGGCGCTGGCGCCGGCGCCCTCACCCATAAAGAGCACCTTGCCTACCAGGTCGCCTTCTACCTGAACACAGTTATAGACACCATCGACCTTGGCCAGAAAAGAGTCGGCGGGAATGAATACCGGGTGTACCCTGGCTTCGATGGAATCGTCACTCTGCTTGGCTATGGCCAGCAGCTTGATGGCAAAACCCAGCTCGCGGGCATAGCGGAAGTCGTGGCTGGTGAGTCGCGATATACCTTCACGGTAAATATCCTGAGGGTGTACCTGAGTCTGAAAGGCCAGCGAAGCCAGGATAGCCAGCTTATAGTTGGCGTCTATCCCTTCGACGTCGTTTTCCGGGTTGGCCTCGGCGTAGCCCAGTTCCTGCGCCTGCTTGAGGGCCGAGGCAAAGTCCATGCCCTCCCTGGCCATCATGGTGAGGATATAATTGGTGGTACCGTTGATGATGGCGAAGATGCCGCTGATATTATTAGCCACCAGGTCATGCTTGAAAGGGGCAATTAAAGGGATGCCCCCGCCGACACTGGCTTCAAATTGCAGTCCCACGCCGTGCTGCCGGGCCAGAGCCAGCAGCTCCGTGCCATGCTTGGCAATAAGCTCTTTATTAGAAGTGACCACGTGTTTACCACTTTCGATAGCTCTTTTATGGTAGTCCAGTGCCGGGCTGACACCGCCGATGGCCTCGACGACGATATCTATACCGGGCTCACGGAAGAACTCCTCATCATCGGTTGTGAATAGCGTGGTGGGCATTTGCCTTGCCTGCGGGCGTGACAAATCCTGCGGTAAGACCTTAATCTTACGCAGTACCAGCGGGCAACCGACCTTTTCCGCCAGTTCGTCCGCCTTGTCCGTCAGTACCGCAGCCACCTGTCCGGCAACCACTCCCAGACCTATCAGCCCGACTCCGATATTTTTTTTATCCATCTCTATTACCCCCCCGCTTCTTGGATATCCTTCGACACCCGGTCTATCACCCATTGATTCAACTCTTCGGTCAGGAAGCTGCTATCAACGACAAGGAAAGGGTCAGCCAACAGGCCGGAGGTCCATCCATTAAAGAGCTCTTCTACGAGATAATTCCGGTCTTCATCGCTGATTTTCCTATCATCCTCCCTGCCAACCACTTCTACCAGCCAGTATCCGCCTGTACTCCAGTAATTCTCGTCCCGGAGAGGCTCGCTCCATTTCCCCAACTCCACCCCCGGCTTGAAAACATATGCATCAAAGATATCACCTGTTTGGCCCGGTATCACGTAACCCATCTCCCCGTGCTTATCCCGGGAAAGACTGTAATCGGAATATTCATCGGCGATGGGCCCAAGGGCCTCCCCGGCTTCCAGTCTCTCTTTAATTTCCTTTGCTTCATCTTCGCTGCTTAAGAAGACGGCCGATACGTTTGCCGAACCCTCTTCCGGTATATCGTTAACCCTGATCAGCCAGTAGCCCAACTGCTTGGACTTCTCTTCATCGTAAAGGGGCTCGCTTAATACCCCCGGTTCCGCACTGAAGGCATATTCTATAGCTACAGGAGAACCGAGCTGAACATCATATATACTCTCCGGGTGCCAGCCGTAGTCACCCTGATTGATATTTTTAGCGTAGTAATCCAGCGCAAACTCCTCGGCCAGAGCCGTAAAGTTATCACCACTGAGTAACCTTTCTTTTATCTCAAGCGCCTGGCTCTCACCCTCGAGAAGCATCGCCAGGGCATGCACCTGCTCAGCTGACTCCGGTACCTGAAGCCCCAAGTAGTCTATTTTAACCCGGGATTGAACTAATTGCCCCCCGAGAGTAGATATATATCCATCTGTTACCGGAAGGCCCAACTCTTCCAGCGTCTCTATTATTTCTTCCTCGCTTATGGTTATACCAAGTTTCCCGGCCGCCTGCTTCATTACCTCCTGCTGCTGCATCTGTTGTAGCGTCATCTGGGACAACATTTGAATATCCCTATCCGGCTGTCCTTCCTTGGCCATTTTCAGCAGTTCAATATATAAGCCGGTTTTAAATTCGGTATCGTTTACCTTGAGAACCGTCTTGTGCAGCGGGATATACTCCCCCATCACCCACCCTATCACGACAATTAAAACAACTGCGGCGATGACCGCTATCCCTCCGAAAAATACGATGCGTTGTCGCCGTCTTTGTTTCTGTAAAGTTGATATCTGGCGCCGGGTAAATTCACGCTTGGGTTTCTCTACTTTCTTTTTCTTAACCAAGTCTCTTCCCTTCTATTTATAAATTTAACGTACTGCTATTATATTTATAATGCAAAAGCCGATTCTTTTTCAAATGACAGCTTCCGGCAGACACAGGATGAGGCAATCATCCGCCGGGAATTTTCATTTTCTCCATATGATGCGGCGCTGCCACTTCGGCTTGTTATGGGGGAAATCCGACCGGAAGTGGGCGCCCCGGCTTTCTTCCCTGATTAACGCTGCTTCTGTTAACAGCCGCCCGGTTAAAATCAGGTTACTGAGCTCGTAGGAAGGCTGGTCAGTAGGCGGAGTTAAAGATTGCTGCCAGGCTGCCAGTATACCGGCCGCCTGTTTTAAGCCTTCCTTATCACGAATAATGCCGACCCTGTCCCAGTGTAACTGCTGTAAAGCAGCGAGCCCTGCCCGCGGCAATGTGCCTGGAACCGGCCACCGGTCGAGTGACGGGTACATATCTCTGGATTTTTCGCCGCCAGTAACTCTCTCCTTTGATTTGTCTCCGGTCCTCTCCACTATTCTTTTGCTGAATACAATTGCTTCCAGCAGGGAGTTTGAGGCAAGGCGATTTGCCCCGTGGACTCCGGTGCAGGCCACTTCCCCAGTGGCGAACAGACCGGCTATATTCGTTTCTCCCCAGCTATTGGTCTTGATACCGCCAATCATGTAGTGCGCGGCTGGCGCCACTGGTATCAGGTTCCTGGTAATATCCAGCCCGTGGTCAAGGCAAAAACGGTAGATATGCGGAAAACGCGTGGTAATAGTGTGGGGCGGGAGATGGGTGGTATCAAGAAATACCCTGTCCGAGCCGGATTTTTTCATCTCGTTCACGATGCTGCGGGCAACAATATCCCTGGGCGCCAGGTCCCCTTTCTCGTGATAATCCGCCATGAAGGGATGGTAATCAGCGTTCCGCAGGACGCCTCCCTCGCCGCGTACGGCTTCCGATATCAAAAACGGGATGACGCCGGGCATGCGGAGGGCGGTGGGGTGAAACTGAAAAAATTCCATATCGGCAATCTCGGCGCCGGCGGTATAAGCGAGAGCGATGCCGTCACCGGTGGCTATATCCGAATTTGTATTGTATTTAAACAGCTGCCCGGAACCACCGGTAGCCAGAATCAGGTAGCGGCAGCCGAACTCCTCGACAGTACCGGTACGGCATTCCAGGGCCCTGATGCCAGCCACCTTCCCCTTTTCCACCAGAATTTCGGTCGCCAGGAAATTCTCAAGTACCTGAATCCCGGAAGAACGCACCTGCTGGCTTAACGTAACTTCAATATACTCGCCGGTGGCATCTCCCCCGGCATGGAGGACGCGGGGCACGCTATGGGCTGCCTCCATGGTCAGAGCAATCTCACCGTCGAGGGTATCGAAGGGCACCCGGTAGCCGACAAGGTCGGCAATGCGCGCCGGTGCTTCTCTGACCAGTATCTGCACCGTTTCCTCATCAGACAGGCCGTCGCCGGCATTTATGGTATCCCGTAAATGAAGTTCCGGCGAATCGTCCTTGCTGATAGCGGCGGCGATGCCTCCCTGAGCGTGCTTGGTGTTGCAGTCGTCAATACTACCCTTGGTGATAACCAGCACACTACCCTGCTCACGGGCCAGCAACGCCGTATAGAGTCCGCCGATACCGCTCCCCACTACTAAGTAGTCATATTGGTTCATCTCTACTCTCCCCCGTATCTGTCTCTTCGGTTTAGTTACCAGCTCCTTCACCTTCACGTTTAATGTTAGCGGTTATAGTGACTGTCCAATGTCCAATATCCTCCTCTATCCCTTGGCGACTGTATTCTATAGATATAGTAGTAGTGCCTTGCTTAAGCGCCTTGAAAGTCCATACTTCTTCGCCAGAAGTGCCTGGAGGAGGGGGTTCCTCATATTCCTTGCCTACGTATTTGTGGCTTGTCTGCTGGACTATAGTTTCGTCACTAATCTCCGCAAACTCCGACCAACTAAAGCCTGTTGTTGGATTGGAGCCTAGAGTTACCGTGAGCTCCTCGCCTACTACGGCATTCATTACTGCGTCGATATGTGGTTGATTTTGAAAGGTGTCAATGGAAATAGATATAGTAGTGTAGGAAGGGTAATCTGAAACATCCACATCAGTGGTTGATGGTTCCTCCGGTGTTACTGTTATCGGTTCCGGTATTGTTGGGGGGACGATAGGTGGTTCGGACGGTCCACATGCTCCTCCGACTAATAACAACACACTTACCAACAGTAACGGTAGATACCACTTAGCTCTTTTCATGTTTGCCTCCCGACCTCAGTATGTCTCCCTATAATGAATCACCACTTCATTTCCTTCCTAACTCGCCTAGACCTTCAACCCTTTCAGGATATCGCCGGCGATGATACTTCGCTGTCTCTCCAGGGTAAGCTCGACAGCGCCGGACTCCAGAGCGCGGCGACACAGCCTTTCCATGGGTAATCCTTCTATATAGGGCGGCCCGTTGAAAATATGAGCTACTCTGTCAGCGACGGTCTGGACCATCTGGGTGGTGTACAATTTTACCATAGCGGCTTTATGCCTTATCGATTTTCCGGTGTCAGAGTTCCATGCCGCCTCATATACCATAAGCCTGGCGGCGTTAATATTCATGGCGATATCTGCCAGCGCCGCCTGAATGCTGGTGCGTTTTATAACGGGCTGCCCGAATGTTTCCAGCGACTGTGCCTGAAGGGTAGCCTCGTCGAGCAGTCTGCGGGCGACACCCACGCACCGGGCTCCCCTGACCACCCGCCGCAGCGGGAGCCATTTGCTGCCCAGGTGGAAAGCCTTGCCTTCCTCTCCCAGGATATTTTCAACAGGCACCCGGCATTTTTCAAACAGCAGGGATACAGGCTCCTTTGCCCGCGCCAGCCACCCCGTCCTCTCACCGCCGCCGCTAACGCTGAACCCCGCCGTGTCTTTATCCACCAGGAAGCAGGTTATACCGCTATGGGTGCCGGCGAAAACAACGGCAAAATAGTCGTCACCGGCCCGCGAGAGAGATAACTTTTTGCCGTTAAGCAGGTAATTTTTACCTGATTTCTCCGCCTTCATCTTGATGCCTGAAGGGTCGGCGCTACCGTCCGACTCCATCAGCGCCAGATAGGGTTTCTTCTGATAATCAAGCGCGGGCTGCAGGAATTTCTCCCGCTGTTCCGCAGAACAGTCGAAAAGAATGGGGGTTACGTCGCCGGAATTAAAGGGTACCACCGTCTGGGCCAATTCTTCTTCAACCAGGCAGACCCCCAGGGCGTCCAGTCCGGCACCCCCCAGTTCCTCGGGGACGCCGACACCCCACAATCCCATCTCCCTGACCATCTTCACCAGTTCCGCCTCTTTTTCTTTGGGGAGGCAGGTGCGGGCGTCAGAGAGGTCGGCGGCCCGCCCCAGGATATCCCTTTCCAGAGGTTTTAGCTGCTCGTTGACAAAGTCATGAGCCAGACTTTGTATCATCTTCTGTTCTTCTGATAGTTCGAAATCCATGCCTATATACCCTTAAAAACTCAGCCGGTACTGACGACTTCTTCAAGAAACAGGTCTAAATCAGGCTCGTTTTCGTCGCCGATTCTACTCTCAAGTTGAGACATCACTTCCACCATGCGGTAATTGACTACGTAGTTCTTGATAGTGGTATCCACCTGGGGACAAACGAGGATGCAGGCGTTACACAGGTCGCAGTCCTCCCCGACGATGCTTTCCAGTGCCATGGAGGTACGCTGCTCCGTTTTATCGCGGCGTGACGGCTCACGGGATAAAAAGGGACAGATATCGACACAGTTGCCGCAGCCCAGGCATTCTTTATGTCCGCTGATGTCCTCAGCGATATTCAGCGAATGGGCCGTGCCGAACCCGCTGGAGAGCAGACGGCACCTGCCTACCGGAGGGCATCTGGTATTCAGAATTTCATTCAGAATGCCTTCGATTTCTCTAATGTCCCTTTGAACAGGTAGCGGCATATCATCTCTCCCCAGTCTTACAGTAAAAGTTAATCCGCCGGGAATACCGGTCTGGTATATCCGTGGGCACGCCTGACATAGTCCGGCAGCAGTCGGGGTGAGACCGGGCGTTTCCCGGCCAGGCTCTCACGCTCGAGGTCTTTCTGCCACTGACGCACGTGTTCCAGTGTCGGGCCACCTCTTTTTACTTCTTTGGCATACCGGGCCGCCGCACGGCCGGCCCGCCTCCCGAAGACAAACAGCTCCAGGGTTGAGTTGCCGATAAGGCGGTTTCGCCCGTGCACGCCACCGGTACACTCACCGGCGGCGTAAAGTCCGGGCACATTGGTAGCGCCATCGGTATCAATCTTAATGCCGCCGTTCTGATAATGCAGGGTGGGATAAACCAGAATCGGCTCGCGGGTAATATCGATATTGAAGCGGCGGAACTGCCGTACCATGGCGGGCAGCTCCCGGGCAATCGTGCCCTCACCGCGCAGGATATCAATCATCGGCGAGTCCAGCCAGACACCGACCTCTCCGTTGGGCGTGCGGAGTCCGCGCCCGTGTTCCCGGCATTCACGGATAATAGCCGAAGCGACGATATCACGGGGTTCCAGGGGCATGACGAACTGCTCTCCGTTGCCGTTTACCAGCTGCGCTCCCAGCGTTCTTACTTTCTCGGTGACCAGCTGCCCCAGAATCTGCAACGGATAGATGGCGCCGGTGGGGTGATACTGCATGGTATCGATGAAAATCAACTCGGCGCCGACGTGGTAGGCCAGCACCAGTCCATCGGCCGTGGCGCCGTAATGGTTGGTGGTGGGGAAATCCTGAATATGCAGACGGCCGATGCCGCCGGTAGCCATGATAACCGCCCTGGCTCTTACGATAATCAGCTCCTCGGTCTCCATGTTGAGCAGTATGGCGCCGGCTATCTGTCCTTTATCGTCCAGTATCAGCTCTATGGCCGGGGCGAATTCCAGGTAGTCTATCTTTTTATTCTGAAGCTCGTCGCGGAGAACGCGCATTTCCTCAAGTCCGGTATAGTCCCGGGCGGAGTGCAGCCGCCGCCTTGACGTGCCGCCGCCGGATAATTCAAACATGGCGCCGTCTGGCTCTTTATCCCAGTTTACGCCCAGTTTCTCCAGCCACTTTATCGCCGACGGGGCATCCTTCACCAGGACTTCCACGAGCTCCGGGATATTCTCGAAGTGACCGCCGCCCATGGTGTCCAGATAATGAATCGCCGGCGAGTCGTTGGGCCTGTCGGCGGCCTGGGTTCCCGCCTGCGCCCCGACGGTATTGGCATCCCCCAGGCGCAGCTTGGAGGTGATGAGGACCCTGGCGCCGGCCTCGTTAGCCAGTAATGCCGCCGAAGCCCCGGCTCCCCCGCAGCCGATTACCAGAACATCCACGTTATGGTCGGGCTTGGAGGGGTCGATTCTGTCCGGGTCAATCCGGCTGTTCCCTTCCAGTAAATCGGCCAGTTCAAGGGGGGCGATGTCGCCCTTGTTAATGCCCACCTGCAGTTTACGCATGCTCGTGGCGATATAGTCGGGATGGTACTGCCGCAGCAGGTCGGATTTTTCACCTTCGTCAAGGCGCGGGATTGTTTCGATAAGTCGCCTTACCCGGGTATCTTCCACGAGATGAATGCTTTCTTCTAAATATGCCGGGTACATCTAAGACACCTTTATTCCCATTGCTGTTCCAGAGCCGGCTCCATGTCACGCTCGGCGTAGCGGCGGCGCAGCTCTTTTTCACCGGCTTTTTTTAATTCCTCTATTTCGGCGTCGAACTCGCCGGAATCTAACTCACTGATTCTATTATCCAGGTGCTCGGAAACGGGAGCCAGGTAACGGCCGTACAGACGCCGGCACAGCAGGGCTACGTTATAGGGCACCAGCCCCTGCGGGCACCGGGCCGCGCACAGGCCGCACATGACACAGTCGAAAGACTTATCGGCCACCGCCCGGATATCGCCCCTGAGGGCATCGGTCATGAACCACATAACTTCGAGTTCCTGGGGGCAGGTCTTGGTGCAGGTATTGCACCCGAAGCACTTTACTATGTCAGGGTACAGGGCTTTAATTTTCTCGCCGTCGGCTTCCAGCTTCTCAATGTCGTACACGGCTTTGACGGCCGGGAAGAAAGGTATCTGCACCAGGCACATGTCCGGCTCGCCGGCTTTCTGGCAGGCGAGGTCGTACCGGAGCTGGGGGTCGTTTTTAAAGTTATAAATGGTGGCGCAGGCTCCGCAGAAGCCGGCACGGCAACCGCAGCCGCGCAGCATACGGTAGCCGCTGTACTCCAGCGCCGTCAGTATGGTGAGTCCTTCCGGGACCTGGCAGTGCCTGCCCATGATATAGATATCGATTAACCTGGCCTGTTCCGCCATTTAACTCCTCAAGTCCGATACAATATTATGTCAATCTTTTTGCCGGGAACAAGTCTGCCGGGTGAGCTATTTTAAGGGATAATCAGCTTATAAGTAAAGGGCTCCAGCCCACATTTTTTATATATGGTGCCGAGGGGGAGATTTGAACTCCCACGCGCTTACGCGCACCACCCCCTCAAGATGGCGTGTCTACCGATTCCACCACCTCGGCACAATGTCATGGCAGGAGTGAGAGGACTCGAACCCCTGACCGGCGGTTTTGGAGACCGCTGCTCTACCAACTGAGCTACACTCCTGCGCCACTAAAAGTATATTGTATTATAGCATGATGGCGCAAGATTGGTGAGAATCGGCTGTTGCAGGTTATATAAGAATCAATCTTTCTTCTTGTCAAATGGACTACTTTGACTTCACCAATTTTGGTAGTATAATTAGCTCTGTTGAATTATGAACAATATATATGTATTTATTGATATTTCTGGTGATTACACCTTCTCAAGTAAAGGTACAAAATATCTAGTATGCACGAGTTTAATATGTTCAGATATTGTGTCTGGAATAAATCAATTATGCCTATGTAAACACAGCCAGATTGATAATG
>JAUWGD010000048.1 GCA_030606585.1 Dehalococcoidales bacterium
GGTATGTCTCCCAGGTTTACGTCTTTTTCCGTGCTGAGTTCATCGAATGTCTTAGCGGCGAACCCTTTCGCTTCTATCTTCAGCGAATAGACGCCGTCCTCCAGACCCTCGAACCAGAAGTCCCCGAAGCCGTCGGTAGCAGCCGTCAGCTTCTTGCCGTCGCTGCTTAAGGTGCAGGCAGCACCGATGACGACCTCTTTTTCCACCGGGTCGTAGACAGTACCGGCGATGAACTTCCTGGGGATATTCAGATAATACACTCTCGGCTTGGTGCCGAGCTCGGGCTTGAGTACCTCGGCCTTAGCGATGAGGTCTTTAAACTCGGACTCCTCGCCGAACTTGATAGCCTCGGTGGGGCAGGCATCGGCGCAGCGGGGTATTGTCCACTCACCACCGTCAAGGAGATGGGCGCAGCCGGTGCACTTCTGGGCGATGTTGAGGTCTTCATTGAAGAAGATGGCATCGTAAGGGCAGGCGTCAACACAGGCCTGACAGCCGGTGCACTTCTCCGGGTCGATAATAATAAGCCCGTCGTCCCTCCTGTAGATAACACCCTCGATGGGACAGGCGGGTATGCACGGCGCCTCGTCACAGTGCTGGCAGGGAATCGGTATGTAGTGCATCTTCACCTTGGGCACGGTGCCCCGGATATACTCGGTCTGCCTCATCCAGAACTGGCCGGTATCCGGCTGGGGTTTGGCATAGGGCGTCCAGTCGTTGCCGACATGTTCGTCCTTGCAGGCAATCTGGCAGCTGTAGCAGCCATTACAGATTCCAACGTCTATTACGAAAACCTTCATTTAGTCCATACCTCCTTCAACCCAGGCGTTAAAGCGCAGTCCGGCCGCCTGGTCATATTCTCTCTTGAAGGCGTTATCGAATGACTCGGGGTCCATCTTGCGCCATTCTTCGTAGTCTTTCTCGGTGACTTTTTGAACGTCAACCAGGTAACCGCTGGTGGCCTGGCCGACGGCATTCCGTGAGGCAACGCCATAAGGGGCGATGGTATTGATAGCGCCGCCGCGGTCAACCCAGCCCGCAACCAGCGGGTCGTGGCGGGCACCGTGGTCGACGTAGGCAACACCGGGCATCACCCTCTCCCAGACACGCGCGCCGCAGAGCACGATGCCTCTCTCGTTGAACACCTTGACGATGTCTCCGTCCTGAATACCCCTCTTTTCGGCGTCTTTAGGTGT
Organism: Dehalococcoidales bacterium; assembly: GCA_030606585.1. GTDB lineage: Bacteria > Chloroflexota > Dehalococcoidia > Dehalococcoidales > RBG-16-60-22 > JAFGPF01. The sequence continues at coordinate 1,197 of JAUWGD010000048.1, forward strand.
AATCCAGACAGGCTCGTATTTATAGCCGTCGGCTCCCAGCACCTTGCAGGTCGGGACTTCCCTCGTCCAGGTGATATCGTCACCCTGGGCATGGGTACGCCAGCGGCCGTGATTGGACATGAGGAGCATCGGGAACATGGCGGCTCTTTCGCTGGAAATCCTCTCGTCGTGGGTCTCGCTCTTTTCAATCCACTTTGGAATGGGCGGCCGCTCTTTATCATCCGGGAAGTGCTCCGCCAGCCTGGCCGAGTAAAACTCCAGCTTGCCGCTGGGAGTCTTGAGGGGGTTGTTATCCGGGTCTTCATAGAATTTTCTTAAGCCGGGCGGGTCGCTTTCCCAGTCCTTGGCGGCCGGGAAGACGAAGTATTTCTTTTCCAGGAAGTCTTCCCACTTGATAAGGTGTTCGATTTCCATATCTTCGAAGACCTGTTTTTGCAGGTCGCGGGTGGTCTTGCCCTCGCTGAACTGGTCGCCGTAGCCGAGTTTCCCGGCGACTTCCAGGACTACCTCATAGTCGCTCTTGGACTCGCCGACAGGCAGGACGGCCTGCTCCATGATAGCCACGCTGTGGAAGTTGACACCCTGCCGGACATTGGTAACGATGTCCTCTACCTCCAGCGTGGTGTTGGAGGGTAAAATGACATCGGCGATGAGGCAGTCGTTCTCCAGCCAGGGGTGCTGGGCGACAACCGTTTCAATCTTGGGATTGCGGAAGGCTTCGATTGTCCAGTTGCCGTGGTTCCAGCAAGTGATGCGGCAGGGGGTATCCGTCCATATCATGTGTATTTCATAGCCGCCCTCTTCCAGAGGGTAGGTATATTTGATAAACTGGTCTTCGGTCGGCGTCTCGATAGCGCCGCTGCCCATGAAAGTTAACGGCGGGTCTTCGATAGCCTGCTGAAGATAGGTCTTGGGGATAAGCTGCTTGCCCCAGGCCCGGATGGTGGTGGCGATGGGCTTGGTGATGCGTTCGCTGAGTTCAGGATTAAAGAACCGGGTGCTCCGCAGGCCTTCCGCCCGGGGCATGCCGGTGTAGGTTATCTGGCTCTGGTGGACGCCGGGTCCGCCGAGTCCCTGCATGCCGAGCAGGATGCATTCCAGCCGGCCGGGCTCATGGGAGAAGGGGCCGCGGACATAAGAGCCGCCGAAGTAGTGGGCAATCGAGACTATCTTTTTTGCCCATTCCCTGGCCAGGGCTTTAATCGTCCATTCCGGTATGCCGCATTTCTTTGAAGCCCAGGCGGGGGTCTTGGGTATGCCGTCTTCTTTACCCAGGACGTAGTCCTCGACCTTGTCCATGCCGACGGCGTGGGTGTTTATATAGTCCTTCTTATAGGTGCCTTCGGTTACCCACATGTAGATAATAGCCAGTTGCAGGGCAGCATCGGTGTTGGGCAGGACGGGAATCCATTTATCGCCGTGGACGGCGGCGCCGTAGTTAAGGTCGGGGCAGATATATACCTGCTTGATGCCGACTTCCGTCCAGAAATAGCAGAGGCGCGTGGCGCACTGCCCGGTAAATCCCCAGGGCGTTGTCTCGGGGTCGCCGCCCCAGAACAGTACCATGTCGCAGTTTTCGGTCATGTCCTTGACGATGTTGTTGGCGGGGTCCATCATGCCCTGGATGCCCTGTCCCCAGACATGCTTGGAACCCCAGTACCAGCCTTCCCAGCTATCCGGGTTTCTCACCTGCTGGGTGAATCCGCCCATCATGTCGAAGAGCCTTCCGGAGTGGCCGTGGGGGGTATTGATGGTCTTGCACTCGCCGTGTCCGTCACCCTGTACCAGTATCGCCAGGGGTCCGTACTCTTTATGTACTCTCTTGACCTCATTGGCCAGAAGGTCGGAAACTTCTTCCCAGGAGATTCTCTTGTACTTACTTTTACCCCGGTTCTGGGGATTTCTCTCTCCGTTGGGGTCCCAGTCAACTCTTTTCAGGGGATATTTGATACGGTTAGGTGAAAAAGTCCTTTTCTTGTAAGCCAGAGAAAACGGTGCAGGCACCGATTTGAAGAGCGGTCTATAGTCCTTGCCGTTCCGCGTAATTTTCCAGGGGCGGAACGACTCGCGATCGTACTTCCAGTCGTAGTGAAACGGCCGTATCCTGACCACTTTGCCGTCTTTAACGTCAACGGCGCATTCGCCCCCACCCCCGAGCAAGCCGCCGAGGGCCAGAGCTTTGATTACCGTTTTATCCGGCTTGACATCGACTTTTTTGCCATTTCCGTCAGACATATAAGTCACTCTCCTTCCAAGAATTTGCGTGTGATTTTCAATTACAGTCACGGTTTATTACAGAAGTTGTTGACGGATTTAGATAGATGGGAAATACATGAATAAAGCGAAATTTCACACAATACCTTTAAAATTTACAATAGCGGGCTTCTCATTGTCAAGTCAAAACGACCGTATACGGCCCGTGAGGGTTTTACGCAAATGGTAATTAACCGGCAGATATTTCCCCTTAAAAGACGATGCAAATGACCGAATTAATAAACAAATGTGTTTGACAGGGGTTGTCCGACAGCGCATACCGGCAAATTTGAAAAATCTAGCAATCAGTTGTGACTTGAGATTTTACATGATGTAACAATTAAATCATGTGTAAAGGTCGTAAAATTCGGCTCGCTCCGACTCCCTCTTGTGATGATTTTGATAGTGTTCAAGACCAAATTGTGATTTTCTATTGATATGGCCTCCTTAGACTTGGAATGTCAGGCGAAAGGGGGTTTAAAATGGCAGTTCAAACGCTGGCTTCGCATGCACTCCGCAAAAAAGGAAGTCCCGGCCAGAATTCAAGGTACCCTATAGTCAAATCGGAAGCCGATAGAGTGTGGCTGAAATACTGCGGATTCCTCGACCTTGACCTGCCGCAATTCATGTCCATCCAGGAGTCGCTCTTGCTCCAGCAACTGGAGAAAGCGGCTGGTTGTCCTCTGGGGAAAAGGCTAATTGGCAATAGGATTCCCGCAAGCGTTGAAGATTACCGGCATATTGTGCCTTTAACCACCTATGAAGACTACCTCCCCGAGCTGGGCCACGACGACGGTTCGTCTCTGCCCGAAGAGCCCCATATCTGGGCGAGCACATCCGGGGCAGCGGGCGGCTGCCGCAGGGTCCCCTATACACTCGAAGCGTACCACCGGTCACTCGATAACCTGATGTCGGCGTTCATCCTTGCCTGTTCCCAGCAAAGAGGCCGGAGTACCCTCGTAGAGGGCGACCGCGTCCTGTATAACGTGGCACCCGCGCCCTATCTCTCCGGCATACTGGCTAACGGGGCGGCCCAGCAGTTTCATCTACGACCGGTGATGACGCCGGACATGCATGACGGAATCGATTTCCGGGAGAAGATAACCAGAGGATTCGAGATGTCTCTCAGGACGGGCGTGGATATCATGGTTGCCATGACCAGCGTCCTGGTGAAAACGGGCAACGAGTTCAACCAGATGTCCCGGAAGAGCAATCTGTCCAAGCACCTGATGCATCCCGGCGAACTCTGGAGGGTCTCACAGGCATACCTGCGAAGCAAGCTCGAGAACAGGAGTGTATTACCTAAAGACCTGTGGCCCGTAAAGGCTCTCATCGGCTGGGGGATAGATACCAGCGTGTACCGTGACCTGGTGTATAAATACTGGGGAGCCTATCCTTATGAGTTTCATGCCTGCACGGAGGCGGGAATCATCGCCGTTCAGAGCTGGACCCGGCGCGGCATGACGTTTATTCCGAATTCCAACTTCTACGAGTTTATCCCGGAAGCCGAGTGGCTGAAAAGCCGGGAGGACATTTTTTACGAACCGCGTACCGTTCTTCTCCCCGACGTTAATCCCGGCGAGCGGTACGAACTGGTCATCACCAGCTTCTACGGGATGCCCTTCATCCGTTACCGTCTGGGGCACCTCGTCCGCATTACGGCTTTAGAAGATAAAGAGGCGGAGATTCAGCTACCCCAAATGGTCTTCGAAGCCAGGGCGGACGACCTGATTGATATTGCGGGTTTCACCAGAGTGAGTGAAAAAACGGTAATACAGGCGATTGCCAACTCCGGCATCAGTTACGAGGACTGGATTATTCGCAAGGAAATCAGGGATGGTAAGCCGACTCTTCACCTTTACATTGAACTCTATGGCGGCAACGGGAAGGTGGACCTGGCGACGGTTTTTCACCGCGAGTTGATGAAAACAGACCCGGGTTATCACGACCTGGCCGTTATGATGGAGGTAAGTCCGCTGGAAGTAACGGTACTCCGCCCGGGCACCTTTAAGGACTACTACCGTGAAAAGCAGGAAAACGGCTCGGAACTGGCCCAGCGAAGGCCGCCGAGAATGAACGCCACGGATAACGTCGTCGAAGAACTCCTCAGTTTGGGAGGCAGGCGAATGGTGCCGGTTGCTTAACGACTACATGATATACCGGAAATTATATACGAATCTGGAGAACCGGGTGTGAATATGTATCTGCTGATACCGTTGATTGAAGTTATATTTTGCCTGGGGCTGCTGATAGTCCTGATGATCAGCGGAAAACGCCATATTGCCCGCAGGCCTTTTACGGCGTTTCTGTTTTTCATGACGCTGTGGGGCTTTTTCATCTTCATGATGCGCGCCAGCCCCGATATGACTAACGCCTTGCTATGGGAGAAGTTCGTGTTCTGGGCAATACTGAGCGCCTCCCTGTTTTTCTACCGGTTCACCGTTTCTCTTACCGGCGCCAGGCCGAACAGGTATTTTGAGTACCCGCTGTATATTGCCTATTTCGTGGTACTGGCCCTGATTCCGACGGGACTCGTGGTCAACGGCATGCAGATGATGTGGTACGGTAAAGCCCCCCTCATCGGGCCTCTTTTTCCTCTTTACGTGCTCTGCGCCTACGCGCCCATCGTACGCAGCGCCATGCTGCTGATAAAGCACTACCGGCATACCCGGATTATCGATGATAGAATCCGTTCCCAGTATATAATCGTCGGCATAGCCGCCATGTTTATCGGCGCGACTACCGATTACCTGCCCGTCCTGGGCATGAGCATGTATCCCCTGGGTATTATCGGTAATATTTTATTCTGCCTGGTAGCCACCATATCCATGCTGCGACATAACCTCCTGGAAATGAAAGTGGTTATCCGGAAACTGGCTACCTATTCGCTAACGAGCGTACTGATATTCGGGATATTCGGCAGTCTTATCTACCTGCTGAGCCACTTCTTCCAGGATTTCATGAGCCCCGTCTCCCTGACGATAACCATCGTGGCCGTATTTATTGCCGCTTCGATATTCCAGCCGGTATTATCCCGTTTGCAGCATACGGTGGACAGGTGGTTTTTCCGAGAAAGGTTCGACCACATCCAGAACCTGAGGCGGTTTAACCAGGAGACCAGAGGCGACCTCGACCTGGAGCAGCTCTCATCATCGCTGGTCACGACGGTAGCCAACGGTATGCAGAGTCAGGGCGTCTATCTGCTCCTGCCTTCATCAACCGGCAGTTACACCACATATATGTACTCCGGACAGAAGAGCCAGGGACGCCTGCAATTTTCCGCCAACAGTCCGCTTGTAGCCGCCATGAAACAGCAGAAACACATCCTCGATAACACCGACCTGGATATTGTCCCGTCGCTCATCAGTCTCACGGAATACGACCGGCAAACCCTGGAGAGAAACAGCATCGAGCTTCTGGTGCCCCTGAAGAACAACGGGCATCTGGCCGGTATGCTGCTCCTCAGCGGCAGAGCCTCGGACGAACCCTACTCTAAGGAAGAGAGACGACTGCTGGAGATGGTATCGCCTGACGTGGCGGTAAGTATCGATAACGCCAATCTTTATGAGAACATGAAGCAGAAGCACAGTGAGCTGCAAAAGGCGATGGACGGCGTTATCCATGCCATATCCCTGGTGGTTGAAACCAGAGACCCGTACACCGCCGGTCACCAGAGGAGGGTTGCTGAACTGGCGCGTGCTATCGCAAAAAAAATGGGACTCTCCGAGTGGCAGCAAATGGGGATTCATGTCGCCGGGCTTCTCCATGATGTCGGTAAGGTAGCCGTGCCGTCCGAGATTCTCAGCAAACCCGGTAAAATAACCGAAACCGAATTCAGCATCATCAAAAATCACTGCCAGGTCGGCTACGAAATCCTGCAAAGGATAGATTTCCCCTGGCCGGTTACCAAAGCGGTTCTCCAGCACCATGAAAGACTGGACGGGTCCGGTTATCCCCAAGGCCTGGCCGGAGAGGATATCGTCCTCGAGGCCAGGATTCTGGGCGTGGCTGACGTTGTCGAAGCCATGTCATCCCACCGACCCTACCGACCGGCTATCGGCCTGGACAGCGCTCTGGAGGAGATATCGCGGGCCAGCGGTATTCTTTATGACATCGAAGTAGTGGATGCCTGCCTGTCTCTCTTAAAGAAGAACCAGCCCAAGTTCGAGCGGATAATGGCGGCCGCGGCGGCGAATACCGATTACGCACTGGAAGCGGTAACAAATTAAGAAGTTGATAACGGGCGGTTCTAATATAGGCAGAGTCGCCGTATAGATAAAATGATAGCAAAGGAGGTAATTAATGAAATGAAAAAGAGGATGTTATTTATCAGCCTGGCGGTGGTACTGGTCCTGACAATGCTGATACCGGGCGCGGCCCTGGCAGGAAAGCCACAGCCGTTTTACGCGGCCGGTGTGATTAGCGGTATTGAAGATACCGTCATCGGCGAAAATGCCTTCCCTGCAGGCGAAAGCGGCAGGTGGAGAGTAATCGACCGTGAAATCACGGGCCAGTTATCAGGGGACGTCAGTGGCGACTTTGTTATGAACTACAGAGCCAATGTCGAACTGGCGACCCAGGCCGGCAACCTGCACGGCAATATAGTAGCGGGAGACGCCGACTTTAAGGTCAATGGCAAGATACAGCCGCTGGAGATGGTCCCGACGCCCCTTGGCATCGACCTGCCGAAGCTGACGATTACCGGTCACTGGAACCTGGACGGCAAAGGTCCGGGAAACGGTGATTTCGAGGCATGGGTTATCTTCATACCCGATGAGTATGGCCATGTCGTGATGATAATAGCCAGCTCATTTATCATGGAAGGTAATTGGTAGCTTAAAGCTACCGTAAGTAAAACACCGGATTGCAGAATCCCGGGGTGGCGGTTACCCGGTAACTATACCGTCGCCCCGGGGACAACGGGTAGTAACAGCGTAGAACCGGGCTGGCGCTGCAGGTAAGACCTGGTATAGGTCGCCGGGAAGGAATAAATCACCTGTACCTTGCGGTGCTCTTTGCAGAAGAGGAATACGCCTACAACCTGCGGCTTTGTCCCGAACGGCCCGATGACCATATTAAACGAGTCCTTGGTCTCATCGTAAATGGCATCCAACACCGTCTTAACGGCGTAGGGGTTATCCGGCGGCACGTCTCTGACCTCTACCGAGGATTTCGAAAGCAGGTCGGCGTTATTCTGGCGGGCGTACTTCAGGTAATCGGGATTGCCGGAACGCGGCGGGTTGGATATTAAAGCGATTGTCCTGGCCGGGTTATACTGCTTCCATATCGCCAGGGCCCGCTCCGGCTCAAAACCGAGAAACATCACCAGCGCCGTTTCCTTGTCCATGGCGGGACTGCCGAAGTAATTGGGAATGGTGGTAATCTGCTCGACACCGCGTGTCAGCCTGGTGGGCAGGTATCGCTGGGTGGTATGAAGCAGGCGCGGCATGCCCATCTCTCTTTCCACTACCAGAAAGTGCAGCAGTTCCAGCAGGTATATCTTGGTAAAGCCGCTGATATCGACGGTAACAAAGGGCCCTTCATCGGTATTCAGTTTGCACTCTTTAAGAATCTTCGCCATCTGCTGAATCCCGTCCACGGGGTTTTCCCGCTGGCAGGAAATAACGAAGATGCCCTCGGTGGTCTTTTTCCGCAGTTCGGTTTGAAGTCGGAACATGTTCCTTTCGACCTGCTTTTTATAGTCGGGCTCTTCGACATTAAAGATAACGGCATACTTCGTCAGGAAGTCGACACCCATGGTAGCGGTGCTGGTGAGGCACCTCTCTTCAAAGCTGGAGGAACAGATGAAAAGGTCGTCGGCGCCGTGTGTATTCAGTCTGGGCAGGGATTTTATTTCCGTTGGTTCCGTAACCGCGTTCATTGCTGCCTCCATCGAGGTTATCGTCTACTGCAATACGACATATTTACTGATTACTATAGTAAGGTAATGGCGTGTTGTCAATGCCGGTTTCAGGAGCAAGCCCGCGGCTCCGATTCTGCTTGAGAGTTAATTTCCCCATTATCAGGTTGCCTTAACTATTATTTAACAATATTTGTGGTATAATTAAGCAAATAGAGGTATAGTATGAAATCGAACTGGAAACGTAATAGCTTAATATACATCGTCATACTGCTGGCGGCTATTCTCCTTTTTTCCTTCCTGATACCGGGTTCCAGTGAACCGGAAGAAGTCCCGCTGAGCCAGGTCATCACCATGTCGCAGAATAAAGAAATCAGGGAGATTGAGATTGATGAAGCGGCTCTGCTGGTTACCACGATTGAAGGTGCGGAACTGATGACCTTTAAAGAAGCTAACGCCAGCATCTACGAAATTGAAGGACTTAACCTTGAGGGGATAGTCATTAATGTTAAGGGTTCATCGGGAATTAACTGGGGTGGACTGCTGATTAACTTCCTGCCGCTCCTGATTTTTGGGGCGCTGCTTTTCTTTCTGTTCCGCCAGGCGCGGGGAGCTAACAGCCAGGCCATGAGCTTCGGGCGCAGCCGGGCAAAGCTTTTCCCGGCCAACCGGGCTACGGTTACTTTCGCAGATGTAGCCGGCGTGGAAGAAGCCAAGCAGGATATGCAGGAAGTGGTGGAATTCCTGAAGTCGCGGGAGAAGTTCCAGACTCTGGGAGCGCGTATTCCCAAAGGCGTGTTGCTCATAGGTCCCCCCGGCACCGGCAAGACGTTAATGGCAAGAGCGGCAGCCGGTGAAGCCGATGTTCCCTTCTTCTCCATCAGCGGCAGTGAGTTCGTTGAGATGTTCGTCGGCGTCGGCGCCTCCAGGGTGCGTGACCTTTTCGACCAGGCCAAGCGTAATACGCCGTGCCTTATCTTTATTGACGAGATTGATGCCGTCGGCCGCCAGCGCGGCACCGGACTGGGTGGCAGCCACGACGAGCGCGAGCAGACACTCAACCAGATTCTGGTGGAGATGGACGGCTTTGATACCAATACCAGTGTTATCGTTATCGCGGCTACCAACCGACCGGATATCCTCGACCCCGCTTTGCTCCGTCCCGGCCGCTTCGACCGGCGGGTAATGTTGGACCTGCCAGATATCAGCGGAAGGCTGGCGATTCTCAAGGTGCACACCAACGGTAAACCGCTTGGCAGGTCAGTTAATCTGGAAACTCTGGCCAAGGGGACGGTAGGTTTCAGCGGTGCCGACCTGTCCAATCTGGTCAATGAAGGGGCCATTCTGGCAGCCAGGCGTGATAAGAAGTCCATAGGTATGGACGAACTCGATGAGTCCGTGGACAGGGTGATTGCCGGTCCCGAGCGGAAGAGTCGCAAGATAAACCCCGAGGAAAAGGAAGTCATTGCCTATCACGAAGCCGGACATGCCCTCGTGGCCAGGATGCTGCCCAACGCCGACCCGGTGCATAAAATCTCCATAGTGGCACGCGGTATGGCTCTGGGCTACACCAAACAGATGCCGGCGGAGGACAGGTATCTGACCACGCGTTCTCAGCTTAAAGACAGGCTGGCTACCTTTCTCGGTGGTCATGCTGCGGAAGAACTGATTTTTAATGAGCGGTCAACGGGGCCGCACAACGATATCCAGCAGGTGACGGCCTATGCCCGCCGC
>JAUWGD010000066.1 GCA_030606585.1 Dehalococcoidales bacterium
GGTCACCCGGGGGCCGGCTGGCACCTCACCGCGTTGTACGGCTACCTGGCTGCCGCCGGAGTCGCCGGAAGGCTGCTGAGCCTCGATGAAGATAAACTGGTCAATGCCCTGGGAATCGCCTATCACCAGTGCAGCGGCAACGGCCAGTGCGTCACCGAAGGTGCCCTTACCAAGAGGATGGGGCCGGGCTTTGCGGCGAGGGGTGGAATAGTCGCGGCGCTGATGGCGGAGAAAGGCATTACGGGAGCTAAAGACTGCCTGGAGGGAGAAGTCGGGCTGTACAACCTTTATCATAAGGGAGAGTACGACCCCGAACCCCTCACCGAAGACCTGGGCAAGAGTTTCGCCGGGTTAAACGTCACCATGAAACCCTATCCCTGCTGCAAGGGCACTCACAACTACGTCGACGCGGCGTTGGCTTTAGTCAATAAATATAACATTAAAGACGAAGACGTACGGGAAATTACCGTCTTCTGCCAGGACGAGACCAATTTTCTGGTGTATCCTCTGGATAAGAGGAGCCGACCGGAAAACCCGGTCGATTCCCAGTTCAGCATACCCTGGGCAGTAGCGGCGGTTTTCGCCCGGGGTCGGGTCGGAGTCGGGGACTTTACCGGGGAGGCTATTAAGAGTCCGGACATTCTGGATGTCTCCGGTAAAATACGCGTCGAGGTGGATGCTGGACTGAAACAGGCAAAAGGGGTGGACCCGGCGAAAGTCGGCGTGACAACGAAGCAGGGGAAAACCTACATAGAGCAGGCGGGAAATGCTGCGGGTGGCTCTGAGAAACCGCTGCCGTTCAGCGCTTACGAGAGAAAATTCAGGGATTGCGCCGCTTATTCCATAAAACCGCTGGCGGATAAGCGGGTTGATGAAGTAATAGCGTGCATTAATCGACTTGAGCAGCTAGACGATATCAGGGAATTAATTAAACTGCTGAGCTGAGAGAGGAGGCAGGTAATGGGGTGTCCTCTGGAGGGTATTAAAGTTCTGGATTTCAGTATCGCCGTGGCGGCGCCGTTCGGCGGAACGATGCTGGCCGATATGGGCGCGGAGGTAATCAAGGTGGAGAGGGTGCAGGGGGAGGCGCAGCGACTGGGGCTTCCCGCCGGCATGGACGATAAACTCGACACCAGCATCGTCGAGAAGATGCCGGATACGGCCTCGTGGATGGCTTTTAACCGCGGCAAGAAGGACTTGGCCATCGATATCAGGACGGAGAAGGGTAAGGAAATCGTCCTGAAGCTGGTCAAAAAGGCCGACGTCGTTTTACAGAGCTTTCGTCCCGGCGTGGCGGAGAGGCTGGGAATAGGCTACGAAGATATTTGTAAAATAAACCCGAAGATTATTTATTGCTCCTTTTCAGGCTATGGAGAGACCGGTCCGGTGGCCCACCGTGCTGGCGGGGATATGTGGAGCCAGGCAATGTCCGGCATGGTCAGCGTGATGGGATACCCCGGCGGCGCGCCGTCGATGCTGCCCTTCCCCGCCTGCGACCATGTCGGCGGTATGCTGGTGGCTTACGCAATAATGACGGCTTTATTCGTGCGGGAGCGAACGGGACAGGGACAGTCGTTAACCGTAAACAACCTGGACGCGGCATTGTATTTACAGTTCAGCGGGTTTGCCGAATATTTAACGGGCGAAAGGATGCCTTATAAATCGGGACGGGGTTACGGGACTCCGCCCTTCGGTCCCTTCCGCGCCAAAGATGGGGATGTGCTTACTATATTCGGGACAGGCCCGATGTGGCCCGACTTCTGTAAGGTGGTGGGGGTGGAGCATCTGGCGGACGACCCCAGATTTAAAACCGATGAAGCCAGGCACGAGAACCGGGAAGAAATCGGACGGCTCCTGGATGAAGCGTTCAGTAAAAAGACCCGGGCTGAATGGCAGCAGATATTCCGGGAAGCGAAAATGCGCTGCGACCCCTGCCTGACCTACGAGGAGGCATGCGCCCATCCCCAGCTGGAAGAGAATGACATGATTTATACCGCGAAGCACCCGGTCCGGGGAGAAGTGAAGATGCTGGGACTGCCGGTGAAACTCAAAAAAACCCCGGGGCTCCCTCAGGGGCCGTCGCCCATGCTGGGGCAGCATACCGAGGAAATTCTACTTGGACTGGGATATAAATCCGAAGATATTGCTGAACTGGAGGCTGAAGGGGTAATCAGGACCAGCCGGAAAAAGGCTTAAAGTTCGCAAGCCCTCTATTTACCTGCGGTAGCATCGAGGTACTGTTTGTACCAGGCTAAATGCCTCATTATTTTAGCGGCGCGGCGCGCGTTCCCCTGGACCAGAATTTTCTCCCGTCGAAAGAGGGCCGAGACGGCCGGGTCGGGGTTCATATCACGCGATTGCCACAATAAAATAACCGGCTTGCCGTGTTTTTCCGACTTCTCCCTGATTAACTTCAGGTTTTTCTCTTCCTTTTTTCGGTATACTTTAATCTGCTCGGCATTAAGACCCATGCGGTCGACCAACAGCATTTTGTCCATGACTATCGGGGCCAGCAGGAAGACCGCGTCTATGTTGGCATCCTCGAGCAGCGCCAGGAGCAGGTCGACTATGACGGAAAACTCGGAGGTACTGGGGCCGGCCATATCGACGGGATTCCGGCGTGACCATCGCGCGGGCAGGTATTTATCCAGTTTCTTAATCGTGGAGGCTTCAAGCGAACCCAATTGAAGTCCTTCCTTCTCACACGCTTCGGCGGTCAGCGCCCCAGGTCCGCCCCCGATACTCAATATACCCACCCTGTTATTATGGGGCAGCGGGCAGTTGATTAACGCGTATACCACGTCGCATAACTCGTCGTCGTCATCGACTCTAATCACTCCCGACTGCCTGAAGGCAGCGGTGTAGACATCATCCGCGCCGGCCAGCGCGCCGGTATGTGACATGACCGCCTTGGCGGACTCTTCAGTCCCGCCCACCTTGACGATAACCATCGGCTTGCGGGCGGTTATCTCTCTGGCGAGTCGCATGAAGCGTCTCCCTTCCCGCAGGCCTTCGATATAAGCGGCAATTACTCTAGTATCATCGTCATCTGCCAGGTATTCCAGGTAGTCTTCCATATGCAGGTCGGCTTCGTTGCCGGTACTGATATATTTACTGAAGGTTACTCCCGCTCCCATTAAATTGCGGACTATCTTGAGGCACATATTGCCGCTCTGGGCCAGGACGGCGGTGTTTCCTGCGGGTATCTTCCATGTCTGGCCGAAGGTGGATAGTTGCGTACGCGTATCGGCATGCCCCATGCTATTCGGCCCGATGAAGCGCAGGCCTCCCCGACGCGCAATCTCGACCATTTCTGCTTCCAGCTTCCGGCCTTCCTCGCCCGTTTCTCCGAATCCCGCGGAGATAACCACCGCGGTCTTGACTGCTTTCGATACGCATTCGCTCAATACCCCCGGGACCAGCTCTGCCGAGATAACTATCACCGCTAAATCGACCGTATCCGGTATATCAACTACGCTTTTGTAAGCTTTGACCCCGAGAATCTCGGCGGCATTGGGATTGACCGGATATACGCGCCTGCTTTTATTGCCGAGGAGGCCCTTCATCGCGTTGTTTCCCCACGTCCCCGGCGTGTTGGATGCCCCGATAACGGCGATGGATTCAGGGGAAAATAGATATTGCCAGAAGTCCTTTATTTCAGGTTCCATGTTGAAATATTTGGCCTTTCTCTAAGCGTATGTTTTAGGTGATACCGCCGCCGATGAGGATTGCCTCTCCGGTAATGTATTTGGACTGCTCGGAGACCAGGAAAAAGACCAGGTCGGCAATCTCCTCGGGTTTGCCGAGTCGACCCAGCGGTATGCCGCTGGGTCCCGATTTGTGCGATTCCTGCTCTACGGCTTCAGCCAGGCTGATTCCCTCGGCTTTTGCCCTCTTAATAATTTCTGCGTCTCTCAGGTTGGTATCGAAACCGCCCGGATTGATAATATTAACGTTTATCTTATACTGCGCCAGTTCGGCGGCTAATGTCCTTCCCAGTCCCAGGATACCATGCTTTGAAGCGCAATAGCCGGCGCTGCCCGCGTAGCCCTTCAGGGCCGCCATGGAGCCGATAAGCACTATCTTTTTACCCTCACCTTCCGGCACCATCGTCTTGGCTACGGCCTTCGAAATCAAAAACGAGCCGGTAAGATTAATATCCACGATGTCTTTCCACTCTTCTTCGGAAAGGTCTATTATCGGGGTGGTCATCGAGCCGCGGATACCGCCGCAATGCACCAGAATATCTATTTTCCCGAACTTCTTTAAGGCTGCCGCCACGGCATCGTCCACCGCCTTGCTGTCGGCGATATCCGCTACCACCGCCAGGGCTTCGCCGCCCTGTGATTTTATTTCTTCAACGACGGCGTCCAGTCCGTCCCACCCTTCATCCCCGGGCCAGAGGCTCTTTGGTTTAGCAAACTTATCCAGGACGATTACGTTAGCTCCTTCCGCGGCTAATCGTAAGGCAACGGCATGTCCCATGCCCCTCTTGCTGGCGGCTCCCGTAACCATGGCGACCTTGCCCTCAAGGCTTTTCATCGTGCTTGCTACCTCCTCGTATAGAAGTAAGGATTATTATCTGATTTCGGCGGGTACTCTATGGCGACCAGAGTTCATTGGCTATATCGTCCAGGCCCAGTTCCAGCAGTTTTTTCTTACTCGGTTTCGTCGTTACCCTGTCCCAGTCGAGAGCGTCGAGGTTCTCGTTTATCTCGGTCTCTATATCCGACGTCACACCGGCCAGCGGGCCATCCTGGTGAGGGGGACGACCGATTATCCTCCCGTGCACCTTGAGCTCCCGGGGGTTGATGCCTTCACGCAGCGTGAAGACATGCCTGATATTGGCAATCCTCTCGCCGCACTTGAGTATCCTGTCCTGGGAATAGTCCCAGCCTGTTACGGCGCTCAAGTACCCCCTGATGTATTTACTCGGGTCGGGCACCATGGTGTCGCTGTGGAGGCATAGTCCGGAGGCGCTGAGGACGTAGTCCTCGAACTGGCTGGGCCCGAAACCGGAGGTATGGCGGCCGGGGGTTGCGTCCATCTGGTACCTGGCAGCCGTCGGCTTACCCCTGAAAAACGGAAAATCGAATTTCGGGTCGTGCAGCCCCAGCTCTTGCCCCCCGATATGTACCGCGTATTGCTCGGCCGACTTGCCGATTCTTCCGGCGGCGACCTGAACTCCATCGGCGAGGACGGCGCCGAAGCCCTCGCGCCGGGCTATCTTCCCGGTCATGGCAATCATGGCGTGGTGGTTGCCCCAGTTAAGATCGATTCCGTCCGTATCCTTTTTAGTAATGATGCCATGCTCGTAGCATTCCATAGCGAAAGCGATGATGGTCCCGGTGGATATGGTATCCAGCCCGTAGCTGTTACAGATATGGGTAGCCATGGCTATCGCCTCGGGATTGTTGTTGAGGCACATCGCTCCGAAGGCGGCGGCGGTCTCGTATTCCGGTCGGTGAGTGCCCGCCGGGTACTTATAATCGCCGGTGCCCTCTTTTAACCTGCCCTTGCAGGCGGCGGGACAGCGCCAGCAGCCCATCCGACTCGCCACGCTGGCATCTATCACATCCTTGTTGAGACCTGAGACGTCAGGCAGGTCAATAACGCCGACACCGCCCCAGTTTTTCACCGGCGTATCGCCGCTGTGCGCCGAGCTATCGGTGTGCACGTTGGTGCCATACCGGTGAAAGCCCTCAAGACCCGGCCCTTTTATCTCGGCCATATGCTCCTGTCTCAACCTGTTGACCGCGTCGGCATCGGCTATGGCAACTTTCATATCTCCCCTGACTACCACCGCCTTAAGCCGCTTGGAGCCCATGACTGCCCCCAACCCTGAGCGCCCGGCGGCATCGCCTCCGTAATTCATCATACAGGCAACGAGAGAGCGTTGTTCTCCTGCCGGGCCTATGCTGAGCACCCTGGCTGTTTTACCGCATTCGGCCTGCAGTATATCGTCTGTTTCAAAGGTGCTTTTACCCCAGAGGTGAGCGGCGTCTTTCAATTCTACTTTACCATTCTTAATATTAAGGTAAACCGGCTTTTCCGAAGCGCCGTCAATAAATATACCGTCATATCCGGCGAATTTCAGGGTAGGGCCGAAATAACCCCCGGCATTGGCATCTCCCCACCCGCCGGTCAGCGGGGATTTCCCTATTACGGTAAAACGGCAGCCGGTGATAGCCGGAGTACCGGTGAGCGGGCCGGTCATCAGGCCGAGAGTATTTTCCGGACCCAGGGGGTCTACCCCGCCTCTCTGCCGGCTGTAGAGAATCATGGCGCCGATGCCGTAACCCCCGACGAAATTCTGGCACAGGTTCTCATCAAGCGGTTCCTCTTTAATCTCGCCGGTAGAGAGATTCACGAACAAGAGCTTCTCCATGTATCCTCGGGCCATTACTCACTCCTATATCGGAAAATAAAAAATTATATCTACATTCTACTCGTGATGGGCTCGTCTATCAACATGGTCGGGTAATAAGTAAAATCCCTCGAAGTCTCTCTGCCGCTTCGAGGGATTTTAACTTTTAACAGGTATCTCACAAGAGAGTAACAGGTCACATCAGATTGGGCAGGAAGGTGCTGAGCGAAGGAACAGCCACCAGCAGGGCAACATGGCATATGTCGGCAATGACAAATGGTATTATACCGCGGTAAAGGACGCCAAGGGGCTCATTAATGACACCCGTAAGGATAAACAGGTTAATACCGAAAGGCGGTGTTATCATTCCTATCTCAATAATTCTTACCATGAGCACGCTGTACCATATCAGGTCGAACCCCAGCGATTCTACCAACGGGTACATGATAGGAATGGTAAGTATCAACACGGCAAGAACATCAAAAAACATTCCGCATATAATATAAAATATGATAATGGCAATCAGGATGACCATGGGTGGTACCGGGAGTCCCGAGATAAACTCGCTGATGGTAGTTGGAATCTGGGTTATAGCCAGGAAGGCGTTAAACATGTAGGCGCCAACCAGCATGATCACAATCATGGCGACCAGCCTCGCGCATTCCATCAAGGATTCCCAGATTCCATGAACACCCAACTGTCTCTTGGCGAGACCGATAACCAGTGCCCCGAAGGCTCCGATGCCACCGGCCTCTGTCGGTGTAAAGACACCGCCGTAAATGCCTCCCATTATGATGACAAAGAGAAGCAACACCGGCCAGGTCAGCTTCACCGAACCCACCTTTTCTTTCCAGGTCGTTTTAATCGATGCCGGGGCAAGTTTCGGATTAAACCTGCACAGGAGGAAAATGGTAAGTACATAGAACAATGCCTCGAGAATACCGGGTATTATCCCGGCGATAAACAGCTTGCCGATGGATAATTCTGTGAGGATACCGATAAGGACAAACCCCATGCTCGGCGGTATCAGAATCCCCATGGTGCCCCCGGCCGCGATACACCCGGAGGCCAACTGCCGGCTATACCCCAGTTTTTTCATCTCCGGGTAAGCCACCTGTCCCATGAGTATCGCTCCGACGGCGCTGGTGCCGGCGCAGGCGGCAATGAGAGCGCACGCAAAAACCGTGGCCATACCCAGGCCGCCTTTTAGTTGTCCGAGCCAGGTACGCGCCATATGGTATGCTTCCCTGCCTATCCCGCTCTGAGCGACAAATGAGCCCATGAGCAGGAAGAGCGGTAGCACGGCAAAATGGTAATTGTTCAGTCTATCGAACGGCAGTATGGCCAGATTGGCAATGGCGCCCTGAAAGCCGCCTATGAGTCCATAACCGATAAAACCGATAAGGAGTAAAGCAAACCCAACGTGCACTCCCATTAACAGGATTGCCATGAGAACGCCTATTCCTATTAAACCTATCTCAGTTTGACCCACGCTTGAATACCTCTTTAGCCGTTAGATAAATATCGATCAGGAATATTAAACATGCCCAGCCGAAACCTAAAGCCATCATCATCATGAAAGGCCATAACGGTAAACGCAACCTGATTATAATACCGCCGAGGTCTTTAAAGATGTATTCCCAGGCCCTTATACTCCCCTGCCAGCATATCAAGCCGGTTGTCACGGCGGCTATGATATAAGCAACTAGAAATATGATGGCCTGCCCTCTGGGGGAGAAGAGGTCAGCTAATACCGTAATCCTGATATTCCCCAGGTTTAACTGGCAATAGCCCAGCCCAAGGCAGCCGGCTATGACCAGCATGATGCCGACGAGTTCGTAGGTACCCTCTATGGGTTTAAGGAAAAAATCGCGGCCGCACACATCGGCAACGGTGAGAACCATCATAATAGCCAATACTGCGGCCGCGATAACAGCCATCACCCGGCTAATCTTACGTATTACGCTACCACATCGTGATAATACTTGCTCTTCTTGCTGTAGCACCTTATCTCCTGTAATGCGTATTATTGGACAGGTGGAGCAGGTAAAACCTGACGGAGTATCCTGTTATTTCATTAACCTATCTTTTTAGAAACCAGATGTCTTCAGGATTAGCCCAGTCTCTTTTAGCATGTATTATTTCTCTTCTTAAGAGTCCAATGGCTACTGCTATAGCAATTGCTCGTATTATAAAAATTACCGAAATGAGCGCATAATCGGACGATGTGGGGGGGAAAGATACTACAGCTTTGGGGAAGAAGGAGCCTACAGCAGAAAGGAGTACGAGTAGGAGTATGATTTCTCCTATATAGATTATGATACCACAGACAATAATTGAGGACTTTCTCATATTTATTGTTATTTGTCTTTCTTGTTGTACCCTGAAGTCTGGTATCAGGAGTTCATTATCATATACCCCAGTAAAGGGTTATAATTAATTGGTTGACGCAATTATACACCTCTGAAAAATTTTTGGCAAGACTACCTTGAAGTGAATTATTTACGCCCGGATTATTACTAAACATGGTGCGTATTTAGTGAGTTTTCCTATGTAAATCGAAATTGAGGCTAGAAAGGGGTTGACAGAAATAGGGAATAGTTATAAAGTGTGAATTAACTTAACCTGCTGAATTATTCGGCATGTTATTATATTCTTTCTGAAAATCTAACAAAAAGGAGGTGTTGTAGTGTAAAAAATATAGCCGGGTAAGCAGCTATATTAATTTTTACTTAATTGAAAAGGAGGAAAAATGAAGAAACGAACCTTGATGGCCGCAGTACTCTCTGTA
>JAUWGD010000213.1 GCA_030606585.1 Dehalococcoidales bacterium
TGGAAGCCGTCTGGCAGAAATGCTGCACGCTGCGTTCGATATTGATGGCGCCGATGGCCGGTATTTTCAATAAAAATTTATCTCTGGCTATTTTTACTGACGGCAGTCTCAACAGTCCCAGAGTTAACATAACGAGAGCAACCGCGCCGCCCAGGACATAGAGACTGCGGTCGAGGAAGAAGCTGGTTACATCCATAAGCAGCTTCGTCATCCAGGGTAGTTCCGCCCCGAGGGAGTTGAACAGGTCCACCAGCGGCGGCAGGGCTATGGTAATGAGCAGGATAGATACTCCTACGGCCATGAGCAGGACGAAAACAGGATAGAGCATAGCGCGTTTTATTTTCTGGTTGGCGATGGTCTGCTTTTCTATGTAACCGGCGGCCTGTCTCAGGCCGACTTCCAGGTTGCCCGCCTGTTCGCTGGCTTTTATCACCTGGCAGTAAGTATTGGAGAATACCTGCGGGTAATCGGTGAGTGCCTGCGAGAGAGAGTTGCCTCCCTGGATTTCCTCCACCAGCCCGTCAATAGTCTTTTTCAACGACTTCTTGGAGGTCTGTTCTTTCAGCAGCTTTAACGAGTTGAGTATGGTAATGCCCGACTCTATCAGGGTGGCCAGCTGGTTGGAGAAGTCGATAACTTCCTGGGTCTTAACGCCGAAAAAAGTCGGTATCAGCCTTTCCAGGCTCAATCCGGGCGGCACTTCCTGAAGGCTGAGGATATGCTGATAACCGGCACGGTACAGAGCGCCCTCGGCCAGGCTCTCCGAGTTAACCTCAATCGTACCCTGGACAATCCTTTTATCGCTGGTATAGGCCTTATATTTATATGCCATAATATACTCTCATCATTCTTAAGTGCTCGTCTATATCCTTTTTTCCTTCTCCCATTGTCATTCCCGCGTAGGCGGGAATCCAGGGGGGCGGGGTTCTGGATTCTCGGGTCAAGCCCGAGAATGACAAAAGTAAAGAGAAGACTTCACCACCTCTTAAACGCCCCTTATTAATTAATAGAGAAGACACTACGCATTACCTCACTGATCGATGTAATGCCTTCTTTTACCTTGAGCATCCCGTCCTGTTTCATGGGCACCATCCCCTCGGCGATAGCCTGCGCTCTGATTTCGCCGGCGTTGGCCTGGCTGCGCAGCAGCTTTCTGATATCCTCGCTCATGACCAGAAACTCGAAAATGCCGGTACGGCCCCGGTAGCCGGTATTGGCGCAGAGGTTGCATCCCGTACCGTGATAAAACGTCGTAATTTTCTCCTCCAGCTCCTTATTGCACGCCCGCTGCTCTTCTTCCGGTGGCTGGTAGGGTGCGCGGCAGTTCGGGCAAATACGGCGGACCATGCGCTGACCGATAATGCCGATGAGCGTAGATGAAATCGATGCCGGTTCCACGTCAAGGTCCATCAACCGGAAAAGTACGCCGACGGCATCGTTGGCATGGATTGAAGACAGCACCAGATGGCCGGTCAGGGCGGACTGAATAGCGGTGGTCACCGTGTCCGTATCCCGTATCTCACCGACGAGTATCACATCGGGGTCATGCCTCATGATGGCCCGGAGGCCACTGGCAAAGGTAATCCCGGCCCTGGTGTTTACCTGGGTCTGGTTGATATCCATGAAGCTGTATTCGATCGGGTCTTCGATAGTCATGATGTTACGCTCGTTACGGTCCAGCTCGTTTATAGACGCATAGAGGGTGGTCGTCTTGCCGGAACCGGTGGGTCCGCTCACCAGCATCATGCCGATAGGACTCTTCAGCATCGCCTGGTACTTCTTAAGAACGTACGGTTGAAAACCAAGTTCGGTTAGTGTAAAAAGGGCCAGGGACTTGTCCAGAATCCTCAGGGTGACCCTCTCGCCGTAGGGTGTTTCCATGGTGGCGGCGCGGATATCGACTTCGTTGCCGCCCAGTTTAATGGATAATTGCCCGTCCTGAGGCCTTCTCTGCTCGGAGATGTCCATCTCGGAGAGAATTTTAACGCGTGACACCAGAGGAGTGTGGACGCTGAGTGGGAAGGCAAACATGTCATGCAGAA
>JAUWGD010000150.1 GCA_030606585.1 Dehalococcoidales bacterium
TACTCCACCTTCTGAAACACCTTTGCCGGCGCTCCGCAGACCGGGCATTTCTCCGGGGGTTCTCCTGTTACGGTATTTCCGCAGACCTGGCAGACGTAGTAGGTATTATCGTCCAATTGCTTGTTCTCTTTAACGGCCTCCATAGCCGCCTCGAAGTAGCCGTGATGGATTTTCTCCACCTCGTTAGCCCAGTTGAAAGTGCGCTTGGCCCGCTCGTTCTTTTCCTCCTCCGCCTTCCCGATAAAGGCGGGGTACATGGCGGTAAACTCCTGGTGTTCGCCGATAACCGCCGCCAGCAGGTTGTCTTTCGTAGAGCCGATAGCGTCGATGGCGTTCAGGTGGTTCCTGGCATGCACCGTTTCCGCCTCGGCGACCGCCCTGAAAAGTTTGGCTACCTGCGGATACCCCTCCTTCTCCGCCTTCTCCGCGAAGAACATATAACGGCGGTTGGCCATACTTTCCCCGCCGAAAGCTTCCTGTAAATTATTCTCCGTCTCGTAAGCCATTGTTAACCCCCTGTACTCGTTAATACGTTCCCTATTCTAACTCATTTTTAAGTACCGTATAAAATTTATCCCTGGCAAACTTCTCTATCCAAGGTTCGTGACCGCATTTTTCCAGTAATATGAAATTGAAAATTTTCAGAACGCGGGTAAGCGGCTCTCTAACGCCTTCGGCGAGATGCGGGTCATAATCGCCGTGGATAGCCGTTACCGGACATTTTATCTTTCTTCCCATCACCAATAACTCACCGTTGATCCGCAACTTTTTTGCGTCCGCCCAGACCTTCCGGTTGATTTCTTCGCTGACTTCCAGAGGCTCTGGCTCTTTTTCCGGCGGCAGTGCGTCAAACGTATCCGCCTTAGCGAACAACTCGCCGAGTCGCGCCATAGATTTATCTTTATCGCCGGCGGCACAACCGTTGATGATGTCTATTAGTTCAAAGGCTTCAATCCTTTCCTTTTCAGAAAGACGATTCAGCCTATCGCCATCGATTCCTGCGGCGTAGTGTTCCTCGAAAGGCCCGCTGCCGATAAGCACCAGTTTCTTCACGATTTCAGGATAACGGGCGGTATGGATATAACCGAGCATAGCCCCCCAGGAATGACCGATTAACGTGACGGGGAGGTCGGCGTTCTTCTCCAGCACGTCATGTAGTTCTTTCACTTGGCTGTCAACCGAGTCTTTCGTTTGCAGGGGTTCCAGCACGCCTATGTTAGACGAAAGCTCCCTGGCGACGGGCGCTATAGAGCCGGGCGCGCCCGGCCCGCCGTGCACGACGGCTACGATGTAAGGCTTATCGCCGTAGAATCTAACGTTCTTCATAGGGTTGACGCCAGGTAAACTTTCATCCCCTGGTTCTTACAGGAGTTATATAAGTCCTCGGCCACAGATTTCTCTTCATATAAAGTAAACAGCGTCGGGCCGGAGCCGGCGAGGCGGACGTGGGGTGCTCCCAGCTTGTTAAGGTGCTCCTGATATGTCCGCAGGGTACTATCCCTAAAAGCAATATTTTCAAACGTGTTGAACAGCATTGACGGACTGAATTCACCACCTTTATGTAAAGTATCTACCAGTGTTTCGGTTATACTGCCGTCGGTATAGTGATTCGGTTGTATATCGGCATACATTCGCGCTGTCTTGCCCGCTTCTACGGGCACATCAGGAACGATAAGTACCACCCACATTTTTGGTAATGACGGCAGAGGGGTTACTTGCTCTCCCCTCCCCTCAACAAGAGCCGTGCCGCCGTGCAGGAAGAAAAAAATGTCCGAGCCTAATTGCGCCGCCAGTTCCAGCAGCTTTTCCTGCGTCAGCCCCAGTCCCCATAACTCGTTAAGACCGTGCAGGACAGCAGTGGCATCGCTGCTATCGCCGCCCAGTCCCGACATCAGCGGAATACGCTTTTCTATCGTTATAACTGCCCCCCGAGAGCCTCCGACTTCTTTCATCAGTCGCGCCGCCTTACTTACCAGGCTCTCTCCCGCCGACCACCCCTCGATATCACACCGGAAGGAAATCCTCTCCCCGGCCTCAAAACGCAACGTATCGCACAGGTCTATCGCCTGAAGCACGCTGCGTATTTCGTGGAAGCCGTCGGGGCGTTTTTCGCGTACTTCCAGCGTCAGGTTGAGCTTGGCCGGTGCCGTAACTGTAAGCATATTATAATATTATTTAGATGTCATTCTGGCGTAGGCCAGAATCCACACCCCTTCCCCCTCTGGATTCCCGCCTTCGCGGGAATGACGGGGGAATTTTTTAACCCTCCCATATTATTCATCCAACCGGAAATTAGTAAATACCCGCCATAGCGTCGCCCACTCCTCAAGAGTGAATGTCTCCGCCCGACGCTGCGGGTCCAGGCTAGCCTTCTCCAGCAACGAAAGAACATCGGACTTGGGCAGCTTCAGTCCCTGAGCCAGCGAGTTGACCACCTGCTTGCGCGATGCCGTAAAGCCGGCCCGCACCAGACCGAAAAAGTCCTCTTCGTCGACATCGATTGGGGGGCGGGGATAAACATCTATCCTTACCACCGCCGAATCGACCTTCGGCTTCGGGTAAAAGGAAGCGGCGGGCACGTAAGTCACGATACTCGGCCTGCCGTAGAACTGGACGCTGATGCTGAGGACACTGCGTTTGCCGGGCCCGGCTACGATAGCCTCCGCCACCTCTTTCTGCACCATGACCACCATTACCTCCGGTTTAACGGACGCCTCGAGGAAATGGCGGAGGACGTGGGAGGTAATGTAATACGGCAGGTTAGCCACGACCTTGTACGGGCTTAAGGCTCGCGGAACGTCCGGCGCCCTTCCCTGTAACAGCGCTTTGGGGTCGGTGCCGAGCACATCTTCGTTGAGGATGACGATATTATCGTGAGCCAGCGTTTTCCTGAGAATGGCCGCCAGTTTGTTGTCCAGCTCGATGGCGATGACCCAGCCGGCCTGTTTCGCCAGCTCGTCGGTCATGATACCCAGTCCCGGACCCACCTCGATAACCGTATCGTCGGGAGTAAGCCCGGCGGCGGCGACAACAGCTTCCATCACTTCGCCATCAATGAGGAAATGCTGTCCAAGTCCTTTCCGCGCTTTGAGACCGAACCGGCGCAGCAGCTTTTTAGTCCGCGCCAGCAGCGAATCCGAGCCGTCTCCGGACAGGTCTTTATTCATAACAAAAACTTAGAGGCCGTGCACCTGCCCTCGACTTTACCTAACAGCTTGCCCGTGCCAGCCTGCTCCAGTCAGGTGTACCTGCGGCACCCAGAAAAAACCATTTGCCGCTGCTTCCTCTCGGACCTGACGGGATTAATAGCACTCTGCCGCGCAGGACCCAACCTTCAACACCACTTAACACAGGTAGTCCCACCAGATAAAAGCCTCAAACAGGAATTCGACCCTGCTATAGCGGATTTCAGGTACAGGGCACCGCTAGCTCCCCATCTAGCACGACCTCACTAAAAATCGTAAATGGTAAGCGCTGGTTTGTCAAGGCGCATCACCGCCCGGCTTCAAGACGCGTACTCAGATGCACGGGCAGACCGGCCTCCATCATCTTATCCTGGGTGGCGCTGATATCGTAAGGGATGCGGTAAAGTCGGAGAACGCGGCCCTCGCTGTCGTAGATAGCATAGCTGGCCCGCGGGTCGCCGTCGCGCGGCTGTCCCACCCCGCCGGGATTGATTATCATCCGGTTTTTGCCCAGCACCATGCCGATACCCGGCGAGAAATTAACCGAAAGGCATTCGCCTTCTTCTTCCCTGAACACCGCCGGCGCGTGGGTATGGCCTACCAGGCAATAAGGCAACTTGAAAAACCCGAAGTTCCGGGCGGCGATACTGGTGGACATGACATACTCCATAGCTGGTTCCGCCGGACTGCCGTGTACCAGGAGAAATTCGTCTTTCTCCACCGTCAGGGGCAGGCTTTCAAGGTACTCGACATCACCCCGGCTCAACTGCCCGGTCGTCCACCGGCAGGCCGCAGCCGCGTAAGGATTGAAATAAGAAAGCTCAATCTTACCGATAGCGGC
>JAUWGD010000072.1 GCA_030606585.1 Dehalococcoidales bacterium
TCATCAGCGTGCTCTTGAACGCCACCATAGTCCTGCCCGCCGGTAATTTCCTGGTGCTGGCCACCATGGGCGCCATCCTGCCTTCGGCTACCCTGGTGGGGTTGGCGGGGGGAATAGGGGCGGCTATCGGCGAGCTGACCGGCTACGCCGCCGGTTACAGCGGGCAGGCCATAGTCTCCCGGCAGAGGGTCTATACCCGACTGAAGGGGTGGGTGGAGAGGTGGGGGATGTTGACCATCTTTATCCTCTCCGTAGTGCCCTTTGTCTTTGATTTAGCCGGCATAGCCGCTGGAGTGATACGCTTCCCCCTGTGGAAGTTCCTCCTCGCCTGCTGGCTGGGGAGAACCATTTTATACCTGGTTATCGCCTGGGGTGGGGCTCTGGGGTGGGAGGCGCTGCTGAATTTCCTGGGTTAGCCGGCTCCTTGATTTTAAAGAGCAGTGCCGAACCGATGATAAAATAGACCAGGCAAGCCCCCAGCATGACTTGGTAGCCCAGCCCGTGGCTGTAGGCGTTTAAGGGGTCAATGGCTATGCCGATAAGGCGCGCCAGGGCGGACCCGCCGGCAGTAGCCAGGTTGGTCAGTCCCAGGTATCTGGCTTCCTCGCCTTTGGGTACTAAATCGGTGGCCAGCGCCCAGTTGCTTGAGAAGAAAGCCCCGCCGGAAACTCCCAGCAGTGCCCCGGAGAGCATCAGGGCGCCGTAGTTATGGATTAGAAGCAGCAGCAGGATGCCCAGGGCGCCCAGCAGGCCGGAGGCGATGATTACCGGGCGGCGGCCTATCCGGTCCGACAGCCAGCCGGCGGGATAAACCGACCCTATCAGGCAGATGCCCACCACTATCAGCAGGTTGCCGGTTACCTCTGCTGGATTGGCTATCCCTACCACATCCATCAGAAAGTACAGGGCGAATGTCTGCAGGGTGGCCATGGCCATGATGAGAAGCAGGCGGGATACCAGAAAGGTGACGAAACCGGGGCTGGCTTTAACATCAATCTTGAAGCTTTTGTACAGGGTTGGCAGCAAGGGGGGTGGGGAGCCGCCCGTCCAGGGCCGTTCCTTGACCATGAAGATGGTGGCCAGCAGGGCGCCGAGCAGGACAACATCGAGCAGGGACAGGGACGACCACAGCCAGAGATCGCCCTCGCCGGCGAAGTAGCGGCCCATGAAGTAGGCCAGCAGGCGCACCAGGATAAGTCCTCCGGCTATCTCCAGCAGCCCCTTTACCCCGGAGGCTACCCCCCGCTTCTTGCCCGGTACCAGGTCGGGAATAAAGGCCTGAAAGGGACCCTGCGCCGTGTTGCTGCTAATCTGGAGCAGGCAGTAAACAATGAGCAGGGTAATAAAACTATTGACCAGCCCTATGCCGGGGAGGATGATTATGAGCAGGGCCGTGCCCACCAGGATATAGGGCCGGCGGCGCCCCCAGCTAAAGCCCCAGCGGTCGCTGATGGCGCCGACTATGGGCTGAACCAGCATGGCCAGAATCAGGCCGGCGAAGGTGAGCAGGCCGAGGTAGGTGTTCTTCTGCGATTCGGCGACGAAGTCGAGCAGGCGCAGCGGCAGAACGAAGGTGTGCAGGCTGCTCCACATGGCGGTAAGGGCAAAGCCGAAGATGGTAATCTTGATGTAGTCTATGCGGCCGAAGCCGCTGTTATTGCTCACTGACTTTCCCTTTCAGCATAGCAGAGCCAGGGTTAAGTGGCAATTTTTTTGATTCGGGTCCTGCTTCCCACCCACCCGCCCTCAAAGGCACAGCCTCTTAAACTGGGGGGCTACGCCTCCCCCACTTTTAACTTAACTCTTGCTTCCTAACCCGCCCGCCCAATAGAGGTATAACCTCTCTTCACTCTCCTTTTCAAGGGGGTGGGGGGAGAAGGAGGGGTCTAGCCCGATTTTTAGAGTGCGTTTTGCGTCCCACCCTGACCCGCCCTACAGAAGTGATACTTCTATCAATTTCTTTTTAGGAGGAGAGGGAAAGGGGATGACTTCACCACTCAGTGGGGGTGGGGAAGAAGGGTTCAAGAGGGCACAGCCCTTTTGGGCGGGTGGGTATGGGAAGAATAAGAACTGTTAAAAGAGGGTGGGGATAAAAGGACTTTAGCCCTTCCTTTAAGGGCGGCGGGTGGGAAAAGATATTAAACGGGTGGGGTTACCTCCTTTGTCCTGCCGTAGGGGTTGTGGTATAATCCTGACGACCATTTGCACTTAAGGAGGGTAAAATGCCAGCAATATTTTGGGTTGTGCCCGCCGCCGGAGTAATCTCTGTTATCTTCGCTGTTTTATTAGCCCGGAATGTGCTCAAACGTCCTACGGGCACTCCCAAAATGAAAGAGATTGGCGATATTATCTTTCAAGCCGCCTGGGCTTTTCTGAAGCGCCAGTACACCACCATCGCTATCTACTCGGTGGCTATTGCCATCATCATCGGGGTGCTGGTGGGGTTGCTGGGTGGCACCGAGGTGGAAGGACTAAGCCAATTTGATATTGGCTGGCGCACCGGCGTTGCCTTCCTGGTGGGGGCTGTATGCTCCGGGGTGGCCGGTTTCATCGGCATGTACATTGCCGTGAAGTCTAACGTCCGCTGTGCCGCCGCTGCCCAGAAGAGCCTCACCGAGGCGGTCAATGTGGCCCTGCGCGGCGGCGCCGTCTCCGGTTTCCTTATCACCGCCCTGAGCCTCATCGGCGTCACCGTTATCTTCTTCGCCTACGGCGGCGCTACCAATCCGCAAATTGCGCCGCACCTTATCGTCGGTTTTGGCTTCGGCGCCAGCTTCGTCGCCCTTTTTGCCCAGCTGGGCGGCGGCATCTATACCAAAGCCGCCGATGTGGGGGCTGACCTGGTGGGTAAGATTGAGGCCGGTATACCCGAGGACGACCCGCGTAACCCGGCGGTTATCGCCGACCTGGTCGGTGATAACGTCGGCGACTGCGCCGGCCGTGGCGCCGACCTTTTTGAATCCACGGCCGCCGAGAATATCGGCGCTATGATACTGGGTATCGCCGCTTATGCGGCTACCGGCAACATCGCCTGGATACTGTTCCCTCTCTGCGTCCGCGGCTTCGGCATGATAGCCAGCATGATAGGTATCTTCTTCGTGCGGGCTAAAGAGAACGAGAACGCCATGAGCGCCCTTAACCGCGGCTATTTCGTGGCTATCGCCCTATCGGTGGTCGGCATGGCGGTCACCGTCTACTTCATGCTGGATAACTGGTGGCTCTTCGGCGCCGGCGTTGTCGGCATTGCCGCCAGCGTGGTCATTATCTTTATCACCCAGTATTACACCGAGTCGCGCTTCAAGCCGGTGCGCGACATTGCCGAGGCCTCCAAGACCGGCCCGGCTACCAATATTATTATGGGTACGGCGGTGGGCTTTGAAACTACCCTGGCCACCGCCCTGGTTATCGGTATCTCCCTCTTGCTCTCCTTCTGGATGGGCGATATGAGCGGTGTTCACGGCGCCTTCGGCACGGCCGCGGCTACCATGGGGATGCTGATGACCTGCCCTTACGTCCTGTCTATGGATACCTTCGGCCCCATCACCGATAATGCCAACGGCATCAATGAAATGGCCGGTGCCGGACCCGAAGTCCGCCGGATAACCGACCGCCTGGATGCCGTCGGCAATACCACCAAGGCCCTGACCAAGGGCTATGCCATGGTCTCTGCCGGACTTGCCGCATTCCTGCTCTTCCAGGCTTATCTGGACAGGGTTTCCTTCATCAAATTCGGCGAAACAGGTCTTTACAATATCGTTAATATTGCCCGCATCGAGGTCTTCGTCGGGGCGCTGCTCGCCGCCATGATTGTCTTCCTCTTCAGCGCCTGGGCTATCAAGGCTGTCGGTAAGACCGCCTCCAAGATTATCGAGGAGGTCCGCCGCCAGTTCCGCGAGGACCCTGGCATTCTGGCGGGAACATCCAAGCCTGATTATGCCCGCGCGGTGGATATCACCACCCGTGCCGGCCTCCGCGAAATGATTGCCCCCGGACTACTTCCCGTAATGGGGCCAATCGTTATCGGGGTGATCTTCCGCTTTATACCGGGAGGCTATGACGCCGCCATGGTCGTGGCGGCGGTGCTCATGGTTGGTACCATCGTCGGTATCTTGATGGCATCCTACATGAACAACGGCGGCGGCGCCTGGGACAATGCCAAGAAGATGATTGAGGACGGGCAGTTAAAGGATGAAAACGGCGAAGTGCTCGGCAAAAATTCATTCGCACATCAGGCGGCAGTCGTCGGCGATACTGTCGGCGACCCGCTCAAGGATACGGCCGGGCCGTCGCTGCACGTTTTAGTGAAACTCCTCGCCACGGTCACGTTGGTTATGTGCCCTCTGTTTATCTAGTTTTAGTGGCCGGCGTTAGGTAATAATAGAAAAGGGGTATGATTTTACAGTCATGCCCCTTTCTGTTTTCTGTCATTGCCACGCTAACGCTCGCAATGACAATATACTTATTTCAAAAATGGATTAGCCCGTTTCTCTGTGCTGATAGTGGAGTCCGGGCCGTGACCGGGATGAACGATAGTCTCGGGGGGAAGGGTGAGCAGCTTGCTGCGGATGCTGTTCATCAGCTGGTCATAGTCGCCATCGATGAGGTCGTAGCGGCCGATACCGTAGTTGAAAAGGGTATCACCGGTAAAGACATGGCCTTCTCCATAAATGCTGATGCCGCAGGGGGTATGCCCCGGCGTGTGTAGAACGGTAAAGTGAAGACCGCCGATATCTATGCTGTCGCCTTCTGTGAGAATGCGTTCGGGTTTGGGTGCGGCTTCGTAAGGCGGCTCGTAGATATAGCTCGGCGACTGCGGCAGGTATTTGGCGCATTCGGTATGGGCGGCTAGCTCGGCGCCGGTGGCCTTCTTGACCTGTGCCGCCGCCCCGACGTGGTCCGGGTGGCGGTGGGTTAAAACGATGAGTTTTACCGTCAATCCCAGCTTTTCGACCGCCCGCAAGATATCCCCGGCGTCCGCACCGGGGTCTATTATCATGCCTTCTTTGGTCGTTTCCGAGCCGATGATGTAGCAGTTGCTGGCAATCGGTCCGACCACTAGTTTCCTGACTATCAAGGCATCCTCCGGATAAACGTTCTGATATATTTCAGTATACCCGAATTGCGTGATTTTTTCATTTTAGGGGTGGTTGGTTACCACAATCAGGCACTTGCGCTGTTTCTGGGGTATGCGTTAAACTGTCAGTAGTAGCCCCATTACAGACTTAACCGGACAGGGAGCTGAATTTGGCGGATATACGCCCGTTTTGCGGTGTACATTACAATCCATCGCTGGTGAAAGACCTGGCGAAGGTCCTCTGCCCTCCCTATGACGTCATTACCCCACAGATGGAACAGGAGCTCTATAAGCGCAGCGACCGTAATTTCGTGCGTATAGAGTTCGGACGGGAACTACCGTCGGATAAAAACACGGACAACAGGTATACCCGCGCCGCGGTGACTCTTGATAA
Source organism: Dehalococcoidales bacterium (assembly GCA_030606585.1). Taxonomy (GTDB): domain Bacteria; phylum Chloroflexota; class Dehalococcoidia; order Dehalococcoidales; family RBG-16-60-22; genus JAFGPF01. The sequence goes on from JAUWGD010000072.1 coordinate 5,469, forward strand.
ATGGCTGGAACAGGATGCCCTGACGGTTGATAAACAACCGTCTATATATGTCGCTGACCACCATTTCATACACCGGGGAAGAAAGTACTGCCGCCGCAGCATCAACTGCCTGGTCAAGCTGGAAGAATGGGATAAGATGGTTGTCCGTCCGCACGAGGGCACCCAGTCACGGCCCAAAGGCGACCGTATCAGCCTGTTATGGGCGCTCAAGGCCGATACGAGCCCTATTCTGGGATTATATGATAGCCACGATAAGCAAATATCATCGTTGCTGGATAAGCAGACCGCCGGGAAACCGATATTAAACGCCGATAACGTTGATGAAGAAAGCTATCGGCTGTGGGCTATCACAGATGAGGAAACAATCGGGCAGATAGGTGATTGCCTGTCCGACCGGCCGCTCTATATTGCCGACGGCCATCACCGCTATGAAAGTGCCCTGACGTACCGGCGTGAGAGACGTACCTCCTCTTCCCCGCTGGCGGAAGAGGAGCCGTTCGATTTCGTGATGATGACACTGGTTGATTTTACCGACCCCGGACTTGTTATACTGCCTTCGCACCGACTGGTTAGAGGCCTGTCGCCATCGGCGCTTGACGGGTTAATGGTAGGTCTGAAGACTTGCTTCGACGTAGAAGAAGTGCCGTTAAACAGAGGCGATATATTGTCGCAGATTAACGCACTTTTGTCTGAAGATAAGGATGAAGTAAAGCTTATCCTGTATGGTTTGAGCCAGGAGAGGTTTTTATTGCTCAGGTTACGCGATTTCAATATTGTCAGCCCGATGATACCGTACTTCCACTCCGAGCTCTATCAGCGGCTGGACGTTAGCATCGTTGACCATGTCATACTGGAAGAATTACTCGGGTTGACCCACGAGAATGTCAGGGCGTTTCTAGACTACACCACTGATGCCATTGAGGCAGTGGGCAGCGTCGCGGAAAAGGAATATCAGCTGGCAGTAATCGTCAACCCGGTCAAACCCGGGGTTATCAAGGCTATCGCCGATAGCGGCGACCGTATGCCCCGTAAATCGACCTATTTCTATCCCAAGACTCCGGCGGGGCTGGTTTTCTATCGGTTCGGTAAATAGCGTTTCCTTCCTGAAGTTATTTTCACCCCATTTAATCGCGGTACGTTTGACGCCTGACTGGGATTTTATAGTATAATAAAGATAAATTGGGCTGTTTTCAGCTACAGGAGAAGAAGACGTGCTGGTTGAGGAAGAGTTAACTAACTTTTCACCTGAGAGAGATACCATCGCAACTGTTGGTGTTTTCGACGGTGTGCATTTGGGTCATAAACGGCTGATTTCGGAGTTGCTGAAACAGGCTGGCCGGAAGGGTATGCTTTCCGCCGTGGTGACGTTCCGTCAACACCCGGAGGATTTGCTATCTTCGAAGGCGAAGTTGCCCTATCTGACCGATATCAAGACAAGGATAAAACTCCTCCAGGACGAGGGCGTCGATATTATCGTACCATTATCGTTTACTGAAGAACTAGCCAAATTGGATGCCCGCAGATTTCTCGGTCTGTTGCGAGAGCACCTTAGAATGCGCGGACTGGTAATCGGCTCGGACTTTGCCCTGGGTAAAGGGAGGGAAGGTGATAAGGATACACTCCGGCAGCTTGGAAAAGAATTGGGTTTTAGCATCACCGTGGTGTTTCCTCTGGAAATCGCCGGCGAAGTCGTCAGCAGCACCACTATCAGAAAGGCAATGGCCGAGGGTAATATGAAGAAGGTGAGTAAGCTGACCGGTCGTTATTTCAGCCTTCATGGCAAGGTGGTTACCGGGGCGGGACGCGGAGAAGGACTGGGATTCCCCACCGCCAATCTGGATGTGAATTCCGGGCAGGCGCTGCCTCCGGATGGCGTTTACGCCGGTCTGGCGCATATTAACGGTGAAATATATCAAACGATGACCAATATCGGCAAGGACCCGACATTCGGAGGTACCGAGCGGACCGTCGAGGCTTACCTTCTCGACTATCATGGCGACCTGTACGGATATGAACTTACGGTTGATTTTATTGCCAAGCTTCGCGACGAGAAGAAGTTCGCCAGCGTGGACGAATTGAAAAAGCAGGTAGCCGAGGATGTCAGGCAGGGTAAAAGCATACTTGATTCTACGGGTGTGAACTAATCAGGAGGCTTCCAGGTGGACTCTATAGATAAACAGGTTTCCATTTACATGCAGGGCTCTGAGTTTGGTGACCCGCAAATCAAAGAAATGATGACCGGGGAATTAAAACAGAAACTCATCGAAGCTAAAAAGGAAGGTCGTCCTCTCCGGATTTATTGCGGTTATGACGTTACCGCTCCCGATATTCACCTGGGACATACAATTACCATGCGTAAATTACGCCAGTTTCAGGAGTTCGGGCACGACGTTACTTTCCTTATAGGTACTTTTACCACGTTAATCGGCGACCCCAGTGACCGGGACGAAGCGCGTTCCGAGGCATTGCAGGAAGAAGTCAAGAAAAATGCTCAAACTTATGCCGAGCAAGCATATAAAATACTTGACCCGGAGAAGACCACAGTTCGCTACAATTACGAATGGCTGAGCAAGTTAAGTTTTGCTGATGTTATCAGTATGGCTTCCTGTTTTACCGTTCAACAGTTTCTCACCCGCGACCGACTTCGCAACCGGTACGAAAAGAATGACCCTATCTGGTTACGCGAGTTGCTTTACCCGCTGGCTCAGGGTTATGACGCGGTATCTCTAAAAGCGGATGTACAAATCGGAGCTACCGAGCAACTTTTCAATTTGATGGCCGGGCGCCGACTTCAAGAAGCCTTTGGCCAAAAACCGCAGGTATGCATCACCTACCCGGTACTGGTGGGGACCGACGGTGTTCAGAGAATGAGCAAAAGCACAGGTAACTATATCGGAGTTGCCGAGCCGCCCGAACAGATATACGGCAAAGTGATGTCTATTCCCGACGATATTATGATGCAATACTTTGAACTACTAACCGATGTCCCTGCGGAGGAACTGGCGGGAATTAAAAAGCAGCTTGATAGCGGCATAAATCCGATGGACTTAAAAAAACGTCTGGCCAGAGATATAGTAAACCAGCTTTACAGTCGCCAGCAAGCTGACGAAGCGGAAAAGCATTTCAGTAAGGTAGTCCAGAAAAAAGAAGCGCCGGATGAAATACAGGAGAAACA
>JAUWGD010000029.1 GCA_030606585.1 Dehalococcoidales bacterium
GGTGTCAGTGTCGTCAAGGCGTTCTCTCACCAGAAAGAGGACAGCCGCAAGTTTTCCTCACAAGCCGGCAGCCTCTACGACGAACAGGTCCATGCGGCCCGTCTCATGGCTATCAATATGCCTACCATGGTCCTGCTGGTCAGTGTCCCGACTGTCTTTATCCTGTGGTACGGCGGCCAGCAGGTGAGTGCCGGTAATATGACCGTCGGCCAGATAGCCCAGTTTATTCTTTACGTGGGTATGCTGATGATGCCTATACGCCGACTGGGGATGATGGTCAACCTTTACTCCCGTACCGCATCCGCCGGACAGCGTATTCTGGAGATACTGGACACGGAATCCATGGTAAAGGAAAAGCCGCAAGCAACTGAGATGGGCAGGGTCAAGGGGCAGGTCTCTTTTAAGAACGTCAGCTTCAGCTATGGCAATGTCGGCCCGGCACTGAAGAACGTGAGTTTCGAGGTAAAGCCGGGACAGCTGGTGGCCCTGCTGGGTCGTTCCGGGAGCGGCAAGAGCACCATAGCCAACCTCCTCGCCAGGTTTTATGATGTCACCGAGGGTAAAATCCTGGTTGACGGTGTAGATATCCGTGATGTCACTCTATCATCACTGCGCAGGAATGTCGTCGCCGCGCAGCAGGACGTGTTTTTGTTCTCGGCCACCATCCGTGAGAATATCGCCTACGGCGCCATAGATGCCGAGATGGGCCAGATAATAGAGGTAGCCAGGGCTGCTTACCTCCATGACTTCATTCAGGGATTGCCAGAAGGCTACGATACCTGGGTGGGAGAACGCGGCGATACCCTTTCCGGCGGCGAGAAACAGCGCTTGTCCATAGCCCGCACCCTGCTCGTGAATCCCGGTATCCTGATACTGGACGACTCCACCGCCAGCGTGGACTCGGAAACGGAGAAACTTATCCGCCAGGCCCTGAACAAGCTTATTAAGGGAAGGACTACCTTTATTATTACTCACCGCATACCCATTATCCAGAACGCCGATATTATCCTCATGCTACAGGACGGCGAAGTGGTGGAGCAGGGCACGCATAGTGAACTGATTGCCAGAAACGGTATTTATAAAGAAGTATATGAAGAACAGCTCCTGGTGCATCAGGAATCTCAGGAAGGAACGGTAGAGGAGTAGTATGTTTCACGGCGGAGGTATGGGCGGTCCTCACCACCCTCCCGGGGGTGGCGGCCGCTTCGATTCTGACGAGGTACTGGGCAAGATATACGACAGCCGGGTAATCGCGCGGCTGCCGAAGTATCTTAAGCCCGTCATGGGTAGGGTGGGTATCGGCGCCGGGGGTATGCTAATCCGCACCCTGGCCACCCTGGCTTTACCGTTTCTCGTCGGTGTTGCCACGGACCATATCGTGCAGGGGAACCTCGGGGGACTTAACACCACCGTTATCTTTCTGGCCGTGGTTGCCGTGGCGATGTGGGGCGGTCAATATCTGGAAAGTCTCTATCTGGCATTTGCCGGCCAGTCGATTATCTACCGCATGCGCACCGAGATGTTCGACCACCTCCACCGGCTGTCTTTGAGCTTCTTCGATACTAACAAGGTCGGTAAGCTCATGTCCCGCGTGCAGAATGACGTGCAGCAGGTACAGGAGCTTGTTACCCAGGGCATGCTGGCCATGATTACCAGCGTCCTGACGCTGATAGGTATAGCCGCTATTATGATTGCCACCAATACGCGGCTGGCTTTAATCACGCTTGTGGTAGTTCCCGTAATGGCTATACTCATATACGTGTGGCAAAAGTACGCCCGGAGGGCTTTTATCAGGGTGCGGCAGGCCATCGCCACGGTCAACTCGCAGCTCCAGGAAGACGTGTCCGGCGTACGGGTCGTCCAGAGCCTTTCGCGCGAGGAGGAGAATCTTGGCCAGTTTAACGAGGTCAACCGGGCACACCTCGATGCCAATGTCAGCGCCGTTAAGCTGGAAGCGCTGATGATGCCCATGGTGCAAATCCTCACCGGCGTCTCCTTTGCCATCGTCATTATCGTGGGCGGCTTTCAGGTGCTGGACGGCGTCATGACTGTCGGTGTTCTCGTAGCCTTCCTGCTTTACGTCCAGCGTTTCTTCGAACCTGTTCTGGAGCTGTCCATGCAGTATACGGAGCTCCAGCGGGCTATGGCCTCCGGCGCGCGAATCTTCGAGTTGCTCGATGTCGCCCCTGCGATTCAGGACAAACCCGACGCCGTCGAACTGCCGCCGGTCAAGGGAGAGATTATTTTCAAGGACGTGAACTTCGGTTATGAACCTGATACAGATGTCCTCCACGATATCAACCTGAACATCAAGCCGGGTGAAACGGTAGCCCTGGTGGGACAGACGGGGTCGGGCAAGAGCAGCCTGGTCAGCCTTACCGCCCGTTTCTACGAGGTAGAAAAGGGCCGGGTAACCGTGGACGGTTACGATATCCAATCCGTTACCCAGCGGTCTTTAAGGGAGCAGATTGGCATCGTGCCGCAGGACCCGATTCTCTTTTCCGGCACCATCGAAGAAAATATTAAATACGGGAAACTGGATGCCAGCCGTGATGAGGTTATCGAGGTAGCCAAAACGGTCGGCGCCAATAATTTCATTAGCCGACTGGAAAAAGGCTACGATACGCAGGTGGGTCAGAGGGGTGTCAGCCTCAGCGCCGGACAGCGCCAGCTTATATGCCTGGCGCGGGCTATACTCGCCGAGCCTCGCATCCTGATACTCGACGAAGCTACCTCCAACGTGGATACGAACACCGAGCGGATTATGCAGAGGGCGTTGCGCAAGCTGACCGGAGGACGCACCTGCCTTACCATCGCTCACCGTCTTTCCACGGTAACCGGCGCCGACCGTATTATCGTGCTTGAGCAGGGGCGGATTATCGAAGAAGGTTCTCATAAAGAGCTGCTGGCGAAACAGGGCCTCTACTACAAGATGTTCCAGACCCTGAGCTCACCGGAATTGGCAGCTTAAACCCCCGTCACCCCGCCCCTTATTGATATCCATTCCCGTCCTGCCCTTCTCGCATCCTAGGTGGCTGTTCTGAAATAAGTTATATTTGTGCTACAATAAATCATGAATAATCTGGATTTCCGCCTGGACCAGCTTTCCCCCACCCCCTTATACCAGCAGATAGCCGAGCAGGTCAGGCGGTTTATCGCCACAGAGAAGCTTAAGCCGGGCGACCACCTGCCCACGGTAAGAGAACTGGCGCATTCCCTCGATGTCAACCAGAATACCGTGTTCCGGGCTTACCATGAACTTGAGCAGGAGAGAGTAATATCCGCCCGCAGGCGCGGCGGCACCGTGGTTGTCGCCAGCACGGACGACCCCGCCATTACCGTAGCCCGCCAGAAGCGACTTTCGGAAATCGTCAGCGATGATATTGTAAAGGTGCTCAGTCAGGGATACACTCCCGAGGACCTTGAGGCGGCTTTCTATCTTCACCTGTCTCGCTGGCGTGAAGAAAGGCAGAGCATTGCGGAAAAGCCGGTAAGCGAATCGAAAACCAGCGTCAGTCCCAATACTATCCTTATCGTCGGCAGCCACGATTTAGCCTTAACAATCCTGACAGACCTGGTAAAGCAGCACAGTAGCAACTTAGAGTTTGAGATTGTCCACGCCGGCAGCCTCGGGGGGCTTATCGCCCTCCAGGAAGAACGGGCACACCTTGCCGGTATTCACCTGCTGGACGAGGAAACGGGTGAATACAATTATCCCTTCATCAAACGGATACTGCCGGGTCGTGAGGTGGCGGTGGTGCACCTGGTATATCGTATTCAGGGACTGATGTTCGCCCGCGGTAATCCTAAGAACGTTAAAGGCATACCCGACCTGAAACGCCCTGAGATAACCTTCGTCAACCGGCAGGAAGGCTCCGGCACCCGGGTCCTCCTGGACATACAGCTGCGCCAGCTCGGTATCAGCCCGGACGAAATAAAGGGCTATGAGCGGGAGATGGAAACGCACCTCGCCGTCGGCTTGAGTATTTCACGGGGTGAGGCGGACGTGGCCCTGGGTATCGAGGCGGCCGCCCGCAGCTGTGACCTTGACTTCATACCACTGTTCCGGGAAAGGTACGACCTGGTAATACCAATCACCAGCTACCGTGATAAATTGCTGAAACCCTTGCTCGATACGGTGGTCAGCGAGGAGTTTAAAGAGGTAGTTAACAAGGCGGGCGGTTACGATACCTCTCAAACGGGCACGACCACATTTCTCTAGACTGTTCGAGCTTTTTCGGCACTCACTGTTTTCAACTTTTTCTCCCCTCTTTTTTGATTGACCTGAAACTGGCGCAGTGGTAAAATGCGGGCGATTATAGATAAAATCTATGGATATATTGAAAGGAGCCGATAATGGCCGGAGGATATATGGGAAAGCTCCTGTTCGTAGACCTTTCCAGCGGGAAGATAACGGAAGAGTTACCCGACGATAGTCTCTATCTTAATTACATCGGGGGTTACGGCGTCGGTGCCAGGCTTCTCTACGACCGCATGAAGGCCGGCGTGGACCCCCTGGGCCCGGAGAACATCTTTGCCCTGATTACCGGCCCGCTTACCGGCAGCCCCGCCATAGGAGGCGCCCGTTATCAGGCGGTGGCAAAGTCGCCGCTCACCGGCGGGTGGGGAGATGCCAATTCGGGGGGACACTTCGGCCCTTTCCTCAAGTTCGCCGGTTATGACGGCGTGTTCTTTAGCGGTATCTCGGAAAAGCCGGTCTATCTCTTTATCGATGACGGTAAAGCGGAGCTGAAAGATGCCTCCCATCTCTGGGGCAAGGATACGTATTATACCGAAGATACGCTTCGGGGCGAACATGGCGGTACATCCAAGGTCGTCTGTATCGGTCCGGCCGGGGAAAAACTCTCGCTCGTCGCCAGTATCATCACCCATAAAGGAGATGCCGCTGCGCGTGGTGGAATGGGGACGGTCATGGGCGCCAAGAGGCTCAAGGCCGTTGTGGTCAGGGGGAATATGAAAGTACCCATCGCCGATATGGAGACGGCTAATCGACTACGAAAAGAGCATATTGAAGATTTGAAGGAATTCATGAAGCGTTTTCACCATTACGGTACCGGCTCCCACGCCGATACCTCGGCCCACAGCGGCGATACTCCCGTCAATAACTGGGGCGGCGTCGGCGTTAACGATGTGCCCGATGTCTCCGGTCTCAACAAGGATAAAGTCATTGCCAACTTGGATAAAAGAATCGGTTGCTGGCGCTGTCCGGCCGCCTGCAAGGGCAGCCTGAAAGCGGGCACCGGCGAATATAAGTACCCGGCGGGTAATCACCGGCTGGAATATGAGACCCTGGGTGCTTTCGGGGCGAACTGCGGCAATACCAATGTGGAGTCGATAAACATGGCCAGCCACCTCTGCAACGCTTACGGAATGGATACCATCTCGGCCGGCACCATCGTCGCCTTTGCCATGGAGTGTTATGAAAACGGTATCATCACCAAAAAGGATACCGATGGTATTGAACTCAACTGGGGCAATCACCGGGCTCTGGTGGCTATGGTGGAGAAGATGGTGAAGCGTGAGGGCCTCGGTGATATACTCGCCGATGGGGTAAAAGTAGCCGCCGGGAAAATCGGCAAAGGGGCGGAGAAATTCGCCGTCCATATCGGCGGGCAGGAAGTAGGCATGCACGACCCCCGAATCGCCAGTCACCAGTTTGCCGGTATGCCCTCCGCCGCCATGTACTGGATGAATTCCACCCCCGGCCGCCACACCCAGGCTTTCGGTCCCGCCGGTTTCATAACTCACCTCAACAATGCCATGGGCACCTGCATGATTATCTTCCAGTGGCCCTCCGCTCGCGGTCCCTATACTCAGAGAATGATGGCCGCCGTAACCGGGTTGAACCGTTCCATGGAAGAACTGCTCAAATGCGGCGAGAGGATTGGCGTTATGCGGCACCTCTTTAACCTTCGCGAAGGCATCAACCCTCTCAAGCACTACCTGCACGGCAGGGTAATCGGCCGGCCTCCCCTGACAGATGGCCCGCTTGCCGGCGTGACTTCGGACGTCGAGGCGGAGGCGTGGTGGCACCTCGGCGCTCTGGACTGGGACCGCATAACCACCGTTCCCAGCCGTAATAAATTGCTGGAACTGGGATTGAACGCTGAAGCGGAAGAGCTATGGCCTCCGGATAAAATGCCCAGAATGGGGCCCGGAGGATAGTAGTGGTGATATGACTATGTTTAAATGCGTTATATATATGTACGGATTATCATATGAAATAACCACTCTCCGTGAGGTAGAGGTTGAGCTTAACGATGGGGCAGGTATGGCGGAAGTCGTCGCCGCGCTCAGGGAAAAAGTGCCCGCTCTGGAAGGACCGGTAATTCGTACCGGTCAGGACCGCCTGGAGGAGAATTACAAGTTCAACATTAACGGTAACTTCTACTATGCCGGTATGGACTTTCAGCTGCACCCCGGCGACCGTATCGCGCTGCTTGTGCCCGTTACCGGCGGTTAATTATGCACTCATATATTCTATAGCGGTTTATACGAAGTCAGCAGAACCTCCCGGTAGGCAGGAATAGAGAGTAAAGTTACTTGACAAAGAAAGAAGCATGGGTGTATCATTTTGCAACTAATGATTTTATTTTAATGAGTTGTTCAGTAGAAGGAGGTGAATATATCGGCATAATGAGATTGAGAATATTTATCAGAATCTTAAAAGGAGGTAGCATATAACAGTGAAGAAATTCTTATTTATCGGTCTTGCAATTATTTTAATGACCAGTCTCTTTCTTGTAAGCTGTGGCGACGCAGAACCGGAACCCGCCCCCGCCCCCGCCCCGGCCCCGGCCCCCGCACCATCCCCGGAACCAGGCCCGGAGCCAACGCCTGCCGTGGGTCTGGAGGGAGTTCCCGGACCTGAGCCGGGAGGTGTCTTCGGCGGGCGCCTGAGACTGGTTGGTGGGGGTAACGTGGGCAACATGGGCAACCCCAACGAAATAAGTAACCCCTCAGATGCCGGCTACGCCTTCCCCGCCCTCGAAGCCCTGATTACCAGGGATGAGGGTGGTAATTTCCTGCCGTGGTTAGCTAAGTCCTGGGACGTCGCTGAGGACGGTACGTCCATTACCTTTTACCTCCAGGAAGGGGTGACTTTCCATGACGGGGCCCTCTTCAATGCCGAGGCGGTGAAAGTCAACGTAGACATCCAGATAACGACGCCTGCCTGGCAGAACCTGAAGATGGTAAAGAGCTGCGATGTCCTCGACGAGTACACGGTCAGGTTTAACATGGACGCATGGGACTGGACGATGATGAACAGCCTCACCGGCTTCTGGAGCTGCATGATGTTCTCACCAGCGGGTCTTCTTAACGAGACCCCGGAATACCTCCGTTCTCACCCCATTGGTACGGGCCCCTTCAAGCTGGTGGATTATGACCGCGACATGTATATCAAGTTTGACCGGAACGAAGACTACTGGCGGGGCAGGCCTTACCTTGACGGTGTCGACTTTATCTTTATCCCCGACCCGACGACACAGCTCCTGGCTTTCAAATCGGGAGAGGTAGATTCGGCCGGTATACAGCCCCAGGATCTGGAGGATATCAGGGCGGAAGGTTTCGAAATAACACAGACCAAAGGCTGGATTGTCGGCCTTTACCCGGATAGCAACACTCCGGATTCCCCGTTAGCTGATATTCGGGTGCGGCGCGCCATAGATCATGCCATCGATAAGCTGGAACTAGCCGACGGTCTGGGCTATGGTTACAGCCGTCCCTGCGACCAGGTCTTCCTGAGGGAGTCCGGAGGCTGGAGCCCCGACGTTGTCGGATACCCGTTTGACATAGCCAAAGCCAAAGAGCTGCTTGCTGAAGCCGGCCACCCCGATGGCTTCAAGACCAAGTTTATAATGGTCGATTTTATGTCACTGGATGCCCCCATCGCTATTCAGGACATGCTCAAGAGAAACATCAATGTAGAGCTTGAGTTCGACCGTGTCAGCATGGCCCAGCTGAGCTTCCAGATTGCCACACCGCCCGGCTGGGACGGATTTGCCTTCGGCGCCAGTCCGGAAATGACTGGTTCCGACCCGGGCAACGTGCTGATTAACGGCACCCTTAATAACAATACAACCTGGGTGGGTATGTGGCAGCCTCCGGAGTTACTTGCACTTGCCAAGGAGGCGGCCTCGGAGACTGACTCAGAAAAGCGTATGGCGATTTACCGGGAGATATCGAAGAGGCAGATTGATGAATACGCCCAGTGCATTAACCTCTATGACCTCACCTTCTTCAGCGCTGTTAACCCCAGGGTTAAAAGCCATACCGTCGGTCAGTTTGGATTCGGGCCGTTCGCCTATACCTTTGCCTGGATAGAGGAATAACCTCAAAACCGAAACGGTCAGGTGACCTGAAGGTGAAGAAACAAGATACGGGTCGTGGTGAAAGCCACGGCCCGTATTATTTTGGTTCGGAATAGAATTCCGGCGTCTAGAACATAACGATATTGCGCAGTACCGCGCCGGTCTCCGAGGATGCTATCGCATTGATGAGGTCATTTTCCTGGTAACATCCTGTAGTAAAAATTCTATAGGATATATCAGGCTAATGAAGTAAAAGAGGATATCAGATGCGGATACAGGCAACAAAGTGCCCGTTCCCGATATCACGGAGGGGTGGCCTTTCCCGGCTGCATTCTTCGACAGCCATATGGCAGCGGGGGTGGAAGTGGCACCCGGGGGGCGGGTTGACGGGACTCGGCACCTCGCCCTTTAAAATGATGCGTGTACGGGTCTTTTCTGTCTTGGGGTCGGGGATAGGTATCGAAGAAAGCAGGGCCTGGGTATAGGGATGGAGGGGATTTTCATACAGTTCTTCGGACGTGGTTAGCTCAACGATACGGCCCAGATACATCACGGCCACGCGGTCGCTTATATGCTGCACCACAGCCAGGTCGTGGGCGATGAAAAGATAGGTCAGCCCCAATTGCTCCTGCAGCTCCTCAAGCAGGTTAATAATCTGAGCTTGAATCGAAACGTCAAGAGCCGATATAGGCTCGTCGCAAATAACCAGGGACGGGCGGCATGCCAGGGCACGCGCTACCCCGATACGTTGCCTCTGGCCGCCACTGAACTCGTGGGGGACGCGGTCCTTCATACCAGGGTCGAGTCCGACCAGATTGAAAAGTTCCGCCACTCTATCGTTAAGCTCACTGCCGGTAGCCATGTCATGGACTATCAACGGGGTTCCAACGATAGTACCGGCGGTCTGGCGCGGGTTAAGGGAGCCGAAGGGGTCCTGGAAAATAGCGCCCATATTGCTCCGGAGCGGTTTCAGTTTACTTTCCCGCACATTAGTAATTTCTTTCCCGTTGAACGTAATAGTACCGGAAGTGGGCCGGTATAGACGGAGTATGCACCGGCCGGTAGTGGTCTTACCGCAGCCGCTTTCTCCCACCAGTCCCAGAGTCTCATGTGTTTTTATCTCAAAACTGATGTCGTCTATAGCCTTGACATCGGCAACCTTGCGCCTTAATATGCCTCTGGTAATGGGGAAATACATTTTCAGGTTCTTCACTTCTACCATTAAATCATTATCTGGTGCGTTCATTGCTTCCCCCGTACGTCAACGTAGCATGACAGGTAGCGGTTATCACCCGCGGAGCGTAGAGCCGGCCAGGGTTCCTTCTCACATTGTGCGGTTTTATAAGTGCATCTGGGGAGGAAGGCACAGGTTGGCGGCATATTGATGAGGTTGGGTGGCACACCGTAAATCGGTACCAGTTTTCTGGTACCATGTTTCTCACCCAGCCTGGGAACGCTGTTCAGCAGGCCGATAGTATAAGGATGTTGTGGGTCATCAAAAATTTCTTCAGACGGTCCAGACTCGACAATGCGTCCGGCATACATGACGTAAATCCTCTGGGCGTAACGGGCGACTACGCCCAGGTTGTGTGTCACGATAATCAGGGCGGTATTGAGACGTGTAACCAGGTCCTTCATTAGTTCCAGCAACTGGGCCTGGGTAGTGACATCCACGGCGGTAGTCGGTTCGTCGGCAAAGATAATCATTGGATTGCAGGATATTGCCATGGCAATCATCACCCTCTGCCGCATACCGCCGCTGAACTGATGGGGGTAATCGTCTATACGGCTGGCGGCATCGGGGACACCAACCATTCTGAGTAGCTCAACGGCCCTTTCCCCGGCGGACGCCCTGTCCATATCCAGATGTAACTCCAGTATCTCGGTCATCTGGCGGCGAATGGTTAGCACCGGGTTCAGTGAGGTCATGGGTTCCTGGAATATCATGGTCATTTTACTGCCCCGGATAGCTCTCATTTCCGGGCCGTTGGCTTCAAATTGACGGAGGTCCTTTCCCTCGAATGTAATTTTACCCTCGATTATCTCACCCGGGGTCAGTATCAATTGCATGACTGAAAGTATGCTCACGGATTTACCGCAGCCGCTTTCTCCCACCAGCCCGATTATTTCCCCCTGGTTAATATTGAAAGATATCCCGTCGACGGCTTTAACCAGACCATACTCCGTGTGAAAGTAGGTTTTAAGATTCTCTACATCCAGTACGACTGACATACTACCTTCCTCTATATTAATAGCCTTTTATTATCTAAATCACACCCCTGAGCTTCGGGTCGACAGCATCCCGGATGCCGTCACCCATCATGTTAAAACCGAATACCAGCAGCATGATAGCCACTCCGGGAGCCAGGGAAAGCATCGGGTTATGCAGCAGGTATCTCTGACCATCATTCACCATACCCCCCCAGGAGGGTACGGGAGGCATGACGCCGATACCCAGGAAGCTCAGGCCGGCCTCCCCCAGCACGACACCGCCTATACCCATGGTTATACCAACCATCAGAGGTGGAAAGGCGTTGGGGAAAATCTGCGTAAGCATCATGCGCCAGTTGCTCATGCCCATGGCGCGCCCCGCCAGGACATAATCGTTCTGCTTGACGCTGAGCGCCAGACCGCACATCATGCGGCATTGAGGCGCTATACCGCCGAATCCGAGCGCGAAAATGACGACGGGTATACCACCCCCTCCCAGACCGGCGATAAGGAGTACCAGTATAATACCGGGCAATGCCATGAGGGCATCGGCGAATCTCATGATTAGGGCAAACACAATGCCGCCGAAGTGTGCCGCCGCCAGCCCCATCAGCATCCCTACTACAGCGGAGGCAAAGACCGCGGAAAAGCCGATGAGTAGTGAGACCTGTGTCCCGTATATGATGCGGCTGTAGGTATCTCTGCCGACTGAATCGGTGCCCAGCCAGTGTCTGCTGCTGGGCTGTTCCAGCTTTTCACGGAGGTTTGTTTCGTAAGGGTCGTGGGTGGCTATGAAGGGCGCGAATATCGCTGTAAGTATCAGGATTACAACGATAACAAAGCCGATAACATAGAGCGTACGCCCGAAAAAGACTCTGACTACCCGTTTAAATTCGTTAGCCTTAGGCGGTGCGCCTGCTGCCCCTGTGGCGTCAGCAGGCGTTGTTCCAGTTTCTGTGTTATCCGACATACTGGCCCTCCTTAAGCTAATCTAATCCGGGGGTCAAGCCAGCCCCAGAGGATATCAACCACGAGGTTGGAAAAGATAATAATGCCGCCGAATAGCAGGACACCCGCCTGTACTATCTGGTAGTCCTGGTCAAAAACCGCGTTGGTCATCAGCAATCCCATACCGGGAATTGCAAATACCGTCTCGATAAATACCGAACCCCCCAGGATCATGCCCAGCGCCCCGCCGAGAGCGGTAACTACGGGAATCATGGCATTCTTAATTTGATGCCTTACCACGATGACCCTCTCGCTTAAGCCCTTGGCCCAGGCAGTGCGAACGTAGTCCGCCCTCATGACCTCCAGCATGCACGAGCGCGTCAGACGGGCCATTCCGGCTATACTCCCTATTATTACAGAACCTACCGGCATTAACAGCTGCTTGCAGCTCATCCAGAAGTCGTCAAAAGGATTGGTCCAGCCACTCGTCGGCAGCCAGCCCAGCTTGTATGCGAATAAGTACATCAGAAGAATACCGAACCAGAAAACAGGTATCGTCATGCCTATATTAGCTGTGGTGGTAATGAGGTTATCCATCCAGGTTCCCCGCCGCAGCGCGCATACTATCCCCGCGGTAATACCCCCGATAGTGCCGAGGACGAAGGTAATAAAACCTATATAGGCGGTCCGGGGCATACGTTCGGCAATAAGGATGCCAATGTCTTCCTGTAATTTAATAGATTTCCCCAGGTCACCCTGTAAAAGACCCCCTAACCAGTCGACATACTGTACGGGAATCGGCCTGTCCAGCCCCCAAATATGTAATAAATTTTCATAGTTCTCTTGACTTATACTCGTCTGTCTGTTGATGTCAAAACTGGCCATATAGACTAACAGGGGGTCCCCGGGCATGAGACGCACGAACAAAAATACTACCATGGTAACGAGCAGGAGGATAATAACACCGATTATCAATCGACGAATTATGTAGGCTGTCATTTTTGTTCTCCCTTAGATAAACGCTGGTTTTACCAGTGCAGGCACGCTGTGGCTATATGTTAGCTCGGTAAATTTCCCCAATTCCTGCCTGAAAAGATACCAGGAACTTCTATTAATCATAAAGCAGAACTATCTGTTCACTTATCGGCTCAGGTATTAGAAGTTAACGTGAGAGCCGCTATTTATTGTGTGTTTTATTAACTTTCGGTGACTGGTTTTCAGGGTACATCAATACAGAAGCAACCCGCAATTCGGGGAGAGTTTAACACGAATTTCATGGCGTGTCAATTATTATGACGATGCTGTTTTTCATTGTTTTTCTAGAGGTATATATGTTATTACAACGATAATTGACAGACTGTCAAAATGGTGTTAAACTCTGCGCAGTCCTATCAAATTTCCCCCGTGTTTTCTTTGGGGGTAATAGCTCAGAGCGTGAGGCAGCGCGTTTTTTCACGACGTGTTTCGGCGAAAGAATTTCAGAAAAAATTTACCTGAATATTGGCGATTTTGACTTTGTGAATGTCGGGAAAGGAGTATATCCGATGGCAGACAAGACAGGCGCTGTGTATGAGGTACTCAGTCCCTGGGCGGCGGGGCAACTCCCGGCAAGAAGGAAATCCAGAAAATAGACCTGCCCAAAAACTGGGAAAAGCTGGTCGCCAAGTATTAAGATAATAGAATTCAGGGGGACCGAATATGGAATTTGAAGGGAAAATAGTCCTGGTTACCGGGGCAGGTGGCAGCGGCAGCGGACAGGGTAAAGCCTTTGCCATCGCCTTCGCCGCCGAAGGAGCGGACGTAGCCGTAAACGATATCGACCTCGATAAAGCCGAGGCAACCGCCGCTGAGGTTAAGGCGCTGGGGCGTCGCTCGATAGCCATCAAAGCCGATGTCTCCAACGAGGCTGAAGTCAATGCCATGATGGATAAGGTTGTCAAAGAATTCGGGGGAATCGATATCCTTATCAACAATGCCGGGTTCGGCCATCCCATCCTGGTGGAGGACATGACGGCGGAAGAGTGGCACCGCACTATCGGCGTCAACCTGGACGGGCCCTTTTTCTGCTCCAAAGCGGTAATCTCCACTATGAAGAGTCGGGGAGGGGGAAGGATAATCAATATCGCCTCTCCGGCGGGCAAGGCCATGACCGTTAACGGCTGTGCCGGCTATACCTCAGCCAAGGCCGGTCTCATGGGTTTCACCCGCCACCTCGCCTTCGAGGTGGGTCCCTATAAAATCACCGTTAATTCCATCTGCCCGGCAATGACCATAGGTGGAGAGCATATGCCGCCGCCCGATATTATAGAAAAGATGAAAGAGGGTTCGCTCCTGGGAGACATCACCACCCCGCAGGACTCCACCAATGCCGTGCTCTTTCTGGCTTCGGACAAGGCAAAGATGATTACCGGCACCAACTTGGATGCCTATCCCATAGCCCCCGGCGGCAAGGAGCACTGGAATAACTTCGTCAAACGGCGTAAGGATTTTAAAGCCGGTAAAATGGATAGACCGTGGAGTTAGCTTATAAGATATATATCTGATAGCCAAACAAGGAGGTAAATATTATGAGTGATGATAAATCAGGTGCCTCTTATGAGGTATTGAGTCCCTGGGCGGCGGCCGACCCCAAGCCGTTGAACGGCCTTTCGCCCCGCCTGGATGACCTGGCCGGAAAGAAAATCGGTCTTCTCTGTAACAACAAGCGTGCCGCGCCCCTGATTCTGGACGTGACCGAAAGGCTCTTGAAGGAGAGATATCCGACCTCTGAGACGAGTCGTTTTAATTCCCGCTCGTTTTCGGTGTCCGCCCTCGAGCCGGACAGAAAAGGCGAATTCGAAGACTGGATTAAGGGGGTGGATGCGGTTGTCGCCTCTGTCGGCGACTGAGGGGCATGCACCAAGTACCTTGTGTACGATGCTATTTTTGTCGAGGAACATGATACCCCGACCATAACCTTCGCCTTCGAATACTTCCTGAACGACTCCATGTCGGCGGCTTCCAGTCACGGTATGCCCGTCGTCAGGGTCGTGCCGGAAGCTATCGTTTCCGAGTGCACCGTCGTCGAGACCATCGATAACGCTATCACGGCGGTGTTCGA
>JAUWGD010000124.1 GCA_030606585.1 Dehalococcoidales bacterium
CAGACGTATGGGCAAGACCAGAGTAATCGCCGAGACGGGTGCCGGCCAGCACGGGGTCGCCGCGGCTACCGTCTGCGCCATGCTCGGACTGGAATGTATTATCTACATGGGCGTCGAGGATATCCGGCGGCAGGCGCCCAACGTCAACAGGATAAAGCTGGCGGGCGCCGAAGTAGTCCCCGTTACGTCGGGGAGTCAGACCCTTAAAGACGCTATCAACGAAGCCATCCGCGATTGGGTCAGCAACGTACGCAATACCCATTATTTACTGGGCTCGGTGGTCGGGCCGCACCCATATCCCGTGATTGTCCGCGACTTCCAGTCGATTATCGGACGCGAGGTGAAGGAACAGGTGCTGGAAAAATACCACCGCCTGCCCGACTACCTGGTGGCATGCGTCGGCGGGGGCAGCAACAGCATCGGTCTTTTCCACCCGTTTTATAACGATAAAGACGTAAAATTCATCGGGGTCGAGGCGGGGGGACTGGGACTGGCTACCGGAAAGCACTCGGCTGCCCTGCTTACGGGCAAGGCCGGAGTCCTGCATGGAACGAAGTCCTATCTCATGGAGAACGAGCATGGCCAGATATTGGAAACTCACAGCATCGCGCCGGGGCTTGACTATCCGGGGGTGGGACCGGAGCACAGCTTTTATAAAGACAGCGGCAGGGCCACCTACGTGTCCGTTACCGACAAGCAGGCGCTGGAAGGGTTCAAGCTGCTGTGCGAGACCGAGGGAATCATCCCGGCGCTGGAGCCGGCCCACGCGATATATCACGTCGCTGAAATGGCAGGTAAACTGCCGAAAGAGCAGTTGATAATCATTAACCTTTCGGGGCGGGGGGATAAAGACCTGGAAATCGTCGCGGAAGTCATGGGGATGGAGCCATGAGCCAGATTACGTCAGCATTCAAGCCGGGACACAAGGCGCTGATAGCCTACATTACCGCAGGCTATCCCGATATTGAAAGTACGCCGGCAATAGCCGCGGCGCTGGCCGAAAACGGCTGCGATATCATCGAGCTGGGCATACCGTTTTCCGACCCGCTGGCGGACGGCGCTACCATTCAGAAATCAAGCTATCAGGCGCTGCTGAGCGGCACCACCCCACAGGTCTGCCTGGAGGCAGCCGCGGAGATAAGAAAGCGGATAGCCACGCCACTGGCTTTTATGACCTACTACAATCCGATACTCAACTACGGGCTGGAGTCTTTCTGCCGCAGCTGCGTCAAAGCCGGCATAAACGGACTGATAGTCCCCGATTTACCCCCGGAAGAGGGAGGAGAACTGGAAGATATCACGCGAAAGTATGACCTGGACCTTGTCTACCTGCTGGCGCCCACCAGCACCGATGACAGGATTGAGGTAATGGCGGAGAGGTCTAGGGGGTTTATTTACCTTGTCTCTCTTACTGGCGTGACCGGCGCCAGAGACACGTTATCGCCGGAGCTGGAAGGATTCGTTAAAAACGTCAGGGGAAAGACGAAGCAGCCTTTATGCGTGGGGTTCGGGATATCCACTCTGGAACAGGCCCGGCGCGTCGCATCAGTAGCCGACGGCGTAATCGTCGGCAGCCGACTCATTCAACTGATTGAAGAAGATAATACGCTTGCCTCGCTAAATGCTTTCGTTTTAAGTCTGCGTAAGGCACTCGATTCATTTGAAATATTGAAGGAGGTGAGTTAATATATAGTTTTACATATTATGGCTAAAGAGCCTCATACCAACGAATATCAACAAAATCGATACAAAAGGAGGAAAAAGTGGAAAGAACCAAGTTTATCCTTGACGAAAATGACATGCCCAAGCAGTGGTACAATATCCAGGCAGACCTGCCGGAGCCGCTACCGCCGGTCTTGCACCCCGGCACCGGCAAACCGGTAACTCCTGATGACCTGGCTCCCTTATTTCCTATGGAGCTCATCATGCAGGAGGTCAGCACCGAGCGTTACATTGATATCCCGGAAGAGGTGCAGGCGATCTACAAGACCTGGCGGCCCACCGTCCTGCACCGGGCATACCGCCTGGAGAAGGCACTGGACACCCCGGCCAAGATATTCTACAAATATGAAGGCACCAGCCAGGCGGGGAGCCACAAGCCCAACACCGCTGTCGCCCAGGCCTACTACAACAAGAAGGAAGGCATCAAGCGCATGACTACCGAGACCGGCGCCGGGCAGTGGGGCAGCGCCCTGTCTATGGGCTGCATGTTCTTCGGCATCGAGCTCAAGGTCTACATGGTCAGCATCAGCTATCACCAGAAGCCCTACCGCCGTATCATGATGGAGACCTGGGGAGCCAAGTGCGTGGCGAGTCCGAGTACCGATACCAAGGCGGGACGGGACATGCTGGCCAAAGACCCCGACTGCCCCGGCAGCCTCGGGCTGGCTATCAGCGAAGCCGTTGAAGACTGCGTGGGCCGGGATGATACCCACTATTCACTGGGCAGCGTCTTAAACCATGTCCTGCTGCACCAGACCATAAACGGTCTGGAGACAAGGAAACTGATGATGGAGCAGGCAGACGCCTACCCCGACATTATCGTCGGCTGCATCGGCGGCGGCTCCAACTACGCCGGTATGTTCCTGCCCTTCGTCAAGGACAAGATTGAAGGCAGGAAGCCAGACCTTCGCATCATCAATGTTGAGCCAGCCAGTTGTCCCACCCTGACCAAGGGACCTTACGCCTATGACTTCGGAGATGTGGCTGGTCTTACCCCCCTTCTCAAGATGTACACCCTGGGCCACGATTTTATACCACCGCCGGTTCACGCCGGAGGCCTGCGATATCACGGCATGGCGCCCATCATCTGCCACCTGCACAGGCTGGGGCTGGTTGAAGCCCGTGCGGAGCACCAGATGGGCACCTTTGAGGCCGGGATACAATTTGCCCGCACCGAGGGCATCATCAGCGCCCCGGAGACCAACCATGCTATCAGGGTAACCATTGACGAAGCCCTGAAGTGTAAAGAGGAAGGCAAGTCTAAGGTAATCCTGCTGGCACACAGCGGGCACGGTCACGTTGATATGGCTGCCTACGAAGACTATCTATCGGGCAAGCTGGAAGACTACGCCTACCCCGAAGACAAGGTGAAAGAGGCGCTGGCCCACTTGCCCCAGGTACCCGGGGCATAAACACCCCCCACCCAACCCATACGGCCCCCTCTCCCGCTCAGGGGGAGGGGGTTTCTTCTCTGCGGTTTGGGTGGGAAAAGATAACTTCATAATATCTTAACAATTCTGCCCTATGCTATAATATTATACAGATATGAAACGACCCAATTTAAAAGCGCTGTTTATTATTATTGTCCTTGCCCTGTCGCTAATGGTGACATTGGGTCAGGGCTGTATAATCATCGGCACGCCGGAGATAACGGAGCCGCCACCGGAGCCGACTCCGGCGCCCGTTCCCGAACCCATTAATCCCGAATGGACGCCGCCGTTGACGACAAACAATCGGACGGTAGAACTGCCCAGTATCGCCGACGTGGTGGCGCTGGTCAAACCATCGGTGGTAGCCATCACCACGGAATTGGTGTCTTATGACTTTTTCAATCGGCAGTACACACAGGAAGGAGCCGGCTCCGGCTGGATTATCGACGAGGACGGCATCATCGTTACCAATAACCATGTCATTGAAGGTGCCACGAGTATCACCGTGACAATGGATAACGGCGATTCCTATACCGCCGATATCGATACTATCGCCACCGACCCTCTTAACGACCTGGCGATATTGAAAATCGACGCCGAAGGCCTGCCGGCGCTCAAGAGAGGAGAAACGTCCTCGATGAGGGTCGGCGACTGGGTGATAGCCATAGGCAATGCCCTCGGCCAGGGTATCCGCGCTACCGAGGGAATTATCAGCCGTAAAGCCGTAAACCTTCCGGTGTCCCAGGGGCAGACACTTTACAACCTCATCGAGACCAGCGCCGCCATCAACCCCGGCAACAGCGGCGGACCCCTGGTGAACCTTGCCGGCGAGGTTATCGGCATCACCAGCGCCAAGGTCGCCCAGATAGGCGTCGAAGGCATGGGCTACGCCATCAACATCGACACCGCCGTGCCCATTATCCAGGAACTGGTCAACAAGGGATACGTAACGAGGCCATGGCTGGGGGTGGGACTATATACGGTTGACCAGATAGCGATAAGGCAACTCCGGCTTTCAATAGACTACGGCGTGGTGCTGGTGCAGGTGGTAGCCAACGGGCCGGCAGATAAGGCCGAATTGAAGGAAGGCGACGTTATCGTCGGTATAGGCGGCGAGGAAATATTCGATGTACACGAACTAACACAAATCCTGCACTTGTCGGAAATCGGTGAGCCGCTGGAAATCAAGTACTGGCGCGGCGACACGGAATATACCACCAAGGTAATACCCATCGAAAGCCCCAGGCCTTAAGCTAAGCCGTCTTTTTCACACCCAGTAAAATGGTATAGCCGCTTATCTTATATGTATCTTTAAGGTCAACGTCATCGGGAACGGCGTCCTCTAATTTACGAGCCAGTGTCTCCTGCATAACGTAATCGGCAAAAGACGAAAGCGACTGCATGATAAAGGCGTCCGCCTCGTAATACATGAGGATATGGTCGGCAATATCATAGCCGGCCGAGCGGCGCATATTCTGGACGCGATGGACTATCTCGCGCGCCATGCCCTCGGCTTCAAGCTCGGCGGTGATAAATGTCGAGATAGACACGCTATTACCCGTCTCACTGACTACGATACAGCCCGTCCCTTCCATCCCGGCCACCTTTTCCACAGAATCGTATATCAACTCTTTGACGTTAAGCTCTTCCAGTACCAGAGGCGCAACTCTATCCAGAGCCCGCTTTTCTTGGTCGGAAGACACCCCGACAGATAATGTTTCCAAGGGCTGGCGAACTTTGATGCCGGCCCGGCTCCGCGCCGAGCGACCCAAGCTGCAGACCTTCATGGCGAGGCGGTTATCTTCGGCAAGCTGCTTATCTATTTTCCCCTCGTCAGCCGCCGGGAAATCCGCCAGGTGCACGCTTTCCGGAGCACCGGGGAAAGCCGACAGTACCAGGTTTTGATAGAGCTCCTCGGCGAGGAAGGGGGTAAAGGGGGCTATCAATTTGGCCAGCGTTACCAGGCACTCGTAAAGGGTGTTATAGGCGGAC